>NZ_JBHTMU010000101.1:0-506 GCF_042679605.1 Litorisediminicola beolgyonensis | reverse complement strand
ACTTGCTGCTGCTCATCATGGCCTCCTTGCCTCAAAATTAGCGAAGAAGGCGTCCACGATACACGGGGCTATTCAGAGACACGGGAAATGCGCGCCATCCTCGCAACCAAATTTGAAACTAAAAATTGCCCGTAAAGGGCCGACCGATGGGCCAGCTGGCGCCTTCTCGAAGCGACCGACCTCACTGAACAATAGGAGGCGATGCTTGCAGGCGAACTGCAGATCTGCCTCGAGACAGCATTCGACCTTTACATAGAGGCGCGGTCGGTGGGCGACCGGGCAAGTGCCCGACGACTCGATACCGCTCGCGGTGAACGCTGGTGCCGGACCAGCGATGCGAATAACCAAAGCGCGAAACGAGCCTGGACGCTGGCCTTGGGAAACCCGTTCTTTTCGCATATCGAGCGGGAAGAAGTCGTCCATGCGCAAGGGTCAGGCCTCATAGCTAGTAGATGACCGTGGCTGCGAGAGCGATGGCCGAGAGGAAGACCTTCGGGCATCGGTCA
>NZ_JBHTMU010000100.1:0-610 GCF_042679605.1 Litorisediminicola beolgyonensis | reverse complement strand
GGCTTGCGATGGCGCGATGCTCCTGCCGCATACGGCCCCCACAAGACGCTCTACAATCGTTGGAAGCGGTGGAGCGACAAGGGCATCTTCGCTAAGATGATGGCTGGACTGGTTGCCGAGCACGGCGAGAAGAAGACGGTGATGATCGACGCCACCTATCTGAAGGCTCACCGCACGGCGTCCAGTCTGGGCGTCAAAAAGGGGGGCGCGGTCGCCTGATCGGACGGACCAAGGGCGGCATGAACACGAAATTGCACGCCATCTGCGACAGCCAGGGACGTCCACTCAACCTGTTCGTCACTGCCGGGCAGGTGAGCGACTACATCGGTGCGCGGGCTCTTTGCGACAGTCTGCCGAATGTCGACTGGCTGCTCGGCGATCGCGGATACGACGCCGACTGGTTCCGGGAAGCGTTGCAAGACAAGGGGATACGCGCCTGCATCCCCGGCCGGAAACAACGGAAGACGCCGGTGAAATACGACAAGCGCCGATACAAGCGGCGCAACCGCCCCTCTCGTGACATTGCTGCGCAATGCACTGCCGGGCAGCGATGCGAGATCATGTTCGGCAGGCTCAAGGACTGGCGGCGGGTGGCCACGCGATACGACAG
>NZ_JBHTMU010000099.1:0-668 GCF_042679605.1 Litorisediminicola beolgyonensis | reverse complement strand
GGCACTCGGGGCCGGGGCCGCGTCGCCGTCCGGGACCGCGGGCGCGCTCACCACCTGCGACGCGGGCGGCGCCTATCGCGACCGCTATCTCCGGGCCTGGGGGCCGGGGGCGCTCGGGGGGCTTCGGGTCGGGCTCTACCAGCACAGCTCGGTGGCGCGCGATCTCCTGGGCGAGATCCTCGCGGGCCTCGGCGCCGAGGTCATCCTGCTCGCGCGCTCCGAGACCTTCATCCCCGTCGACACCGAGGCGGTCGATCCCGAGACCCGCGCGCTCCTTCGGGACTGGTGCGCCGAGCACCGGCTCGACGCGCTCGTCTCGACCGATGGCGATGCCGACCGGCCGATGCTGGTCTGCGAGACCGGCGCGCTCATTCCCGGCGACGGGCTCGGCGCGATGACCGCCCGCGCGCTCGGCGCCGACACGGTGGTGACGCCGGTCAACTCCAACACCCAGGCCGACGCGATGGGCTTCGACCGGGTGATCCGCACCCGGATCGGCTCGCCCTTCGTGATCGCGGGCATGGAGGAGGCCGGGGGCCGCGTGGTGGGCTACGAGGCCAATGGCGGCACGCTCCTGGGCTTCGATGCCGAGGGGCCCGCGGGTCCCCTGCCCCGGCTCGCCACCCGCGACGCGGTGCTGCCGATCCTGGCGCCGCTCGCCGCGGCGC
>NZ_JBHTMU010000098.1:0-751 GCF_042679605.1 Litorisediminicola beolgyonensis | reverse complement strand
AACGCCGGTCCTGAGCCTAACAAGGTCGACATTTCGGCACGCTTCTTATTTTCTGGATATCCGCAGGGGCGCCCTGTCAAATTCGCTCCCATCGCTAACCTGGATCAGTCCGGCTTGCTCAGCGTGGGTGTAATACCGGAACTCCCTACTGAGACCTCAGTGGGACACCGCTCCATGCTCCCCGAACACTTGCCCCGGACTTGCCAATTCCCAGACCAGCGCTCCGCGTTCGTCGACGCTTGGACATGCCTGAAAGGATCTTTCTTTGACACATTTCAACCAAGCTCTTGAGACCACGTTTTTCCATCGGTTGAGGCTGCTGCTCGGTTCAGTCATATTGCTGGCGTCATCTGCAGCCGTTGGGCAGGCCGACTCCATTTATCCTCAGAGCATCCGCACGACCCCAACCCAGTCAGCTGACATCATTCGGCCATGCACGGGGCTGGAGAAAATCGCGAAACTGCAGGCCGCAGAATGTGGAACGCTCACACTGTCCGCTGTGGTCATCCGCATGAATGCTCTTGAGAAGGACGATCAAGACGAATAATCGAAAGACGGGATGCGCGAAACACACGGCGTATCCCAGTGCAACACTTATTGTCCGAGCGTTAAGGCTGTCTTCTTTTCATTGGAAGGCGGCCTTTCATTTCAGCAATGGTCCGGACTGGTCGAGATAAGATGCGTCGAAGCCGACGTTCGTGCAACCGCGACCAAAGGCAGCTTCGTCCGCTTTGTCGACCTTCACGGCGTC
>NZ_JBHTMU010000097.1:0-873 GCF_042679605.1 Litorisediminicola beolgyonensis | reverse complement strand
CTAGGCTCAGGACCCATTGATTGGGCCGGATAGATATGCTCCACCGCACGAAACTGAGCGGTGATATGTCTGATCTCTTCTGGCTGACCGATGCGCAGATGGCGCATCTGCAGCCTTACTTCCCGAAGCCCCATGGCAATCCGCGCGCCGATGATCGTCCCGTCCTGAGCGGAATTATCTTCATCAATCGCAATGGGTTGCGATGGCGAGGTGCGCCGACAGATTACGGCCCGCACAAGACGCTCTACAACCGTTGGAAGCTGGAGTGAAAAAGGCATCTTCACGCAGATCCTGGCTGGCCTGGCTTCGGAGCACGTTGAAGAAAAGACCGTCATGATCGACGCAACTTACCTCAGGGCTCACCGAACAGCGTGCAGCTTGCGCGTCAAAAAGGGGGGCGTGGCCGCCTGATCGGTCGCACAAAGGGCGGCATAACCACCAAGCTTCATGCCATCTTTGATAGCCAAGGGCGTCCTCTGAACCTATTCGTGACGGCAGGAGAGGTGACGGACCACGTCGGTGCGAGGGCGCTATGCGACAGTCTGCTGGATGTCGATTGGCTGCTCGGAGATCGTGGTTACGACGCAGATTGGTTCCGGGAAACTCTGAAAGACAAAGGGATACACGCCTGCATCCCGGGCAGGAAGCAGCGGAAGACACCGGTCAAGTATGACAAGCGCCGCTACAAACGCCGGAACAGCCCCTCTCGTGATATCGCTACGCACTGCACTGCCGAGCAGCGACGCGAGATCATGCTCGGCAGGCTCAAGGACTGGCGGCGGGTCGCCACGCGCTATGACCGATGCCCGAAGGTCTTCCTCTCGGCCATCGCTCTCGCAGCCACGGTCATCTACTAGCTATGAGGCCTGACCC
>NZ_JBHTMU010000096.1:0-1003 GCF_042679605.1 Litorisediminicola beolgyonensis | reverse complement strand
CCACTGACCGTCAGGCCACGCGGATGATCTCGGCGGTGCCGAGGGCGTTGAAGCGGTTCATGAGTGCGATGCGGATGTGGATTTCGGCGGTCTGGCGTTCGGGGTCTCTTGCAGCAATGCGCTCGCCAAAGGATTTCAGGCAGCGCATCCTCGCCTCGATCCGGCTGCGGGCGTGGTATCCCGTCCAGCGTTTCCAGAATGCCCGCCCGTAATATCGGGTGGCGCGCAGGGTTTCGTTGCGAGCGCTTGCCGCGGGGCAGTCGTCTTTCCACAGGCGGCCGTTTTTTCGGATCGGAGTGATCGGCGTGGCCTGCCGGTCAGTGATGGCCTTGTGGCAGCGGCGCGTGTCGTAGGCACCGTCGGCGGTCACGGTGCCGATCTGCTCGTCTTCAGGGATCTGCCCAAGGAGGTCCGGCAGCACGGGGCTGTCGCCATCGCGGCTGGGGGTGAACTCGACGGCGCGGATGTCGGATGTGGCCGGGTCCATCGCCAGATGCACCTTGCGCCATTGGCGTCGACCTTGCACCCCGTGCTTGCGTGACTGCCACTCGCCGTCGCCCAGGAACTTGATCCCAGTGCTGTCAACGAGCAGGTTCAGCGGCCCACCGGCGCGGCGATAGGGGATCTGGACGGCCAAGTTCTTCTGCCTCCGGCACAGGGTGGAAAAGTCGGGCACCGGCCAGTCCAGCCCCGCCAGCTTCAGCAGGCTGGAGACCATCCCGGCGGTCTGGCGAAGCGGCAGCTTGAACAGGATCTTGATCGACAGGCAGAACTGTATGGCCGCATCCGAGAAGATCGCAGGCCGTCCGCAACGCCCGTCACGCGGCGCGCGCCAGGTCATGTCCTTGTCGACCCAGATCAAAAGGGACCCCCGCTTGGGCAGCGATCCGTTGTAGCTGGACCAGTTCGTCGTGCGATAGCGGGCGGGAGATGGCTTGCTCATGCAGCGCGTCTAACGCCATGGATTCGCGAAGTGAATCCCTCGTCGTCTGACTTGTGCAAC
>NZ_JBHTMU010000095.1:0-1071 GCF_042679605.1 Litorisediminicola beolgyonensis | reverse complement strand
AGGTCGAAGCCGTGGTTGATCTCGTCGAGGCTCAGGGTGTGGGTGATCATCGGGTCGATCTCGATCTTGCCCTGCATGTACCAGTCGACGATCTTCGGCACATCGGTCCGGCCCTTGGCGCCGCCGAAGGCGGTGCCCTTCCAGACCCGACCCGTCACCAGCTGGAACGGCCGCGTGGAGATCTCGGCCCCCGCGGGCGCCACGCCGATGATGATCGACTGACCCCAGCCCTTATGCGCGCATTCGAGCGCGGTGCGCATCACGCCGACGTTGCCGGTTGCGTCGAACGAGTAGTCCGCCCCGCCTCCGGTCAGCTCGACCAGATGCGCGACCATGTCGCCCTCAACTTTCTTGGGGTTGACGAAATCGGTCATGCCGAAGCGGCGCGCCATCTCTTCCTTGTCGTCGTTCAGGTCGACGCCGACGATCTGGTCCGCGCCCGCGAGCCGCAGGCCCTGGATCACGTTGAGACCGATGCCGCCCAGCCCGAAGACCACGCCGCGGCAGCCGATCTCGGCCTTGGCGGTGTTGATCACCGCGCCGATGCCGGTGGTGACGCCGCAGCCGATATAGCAGATCTTGTCGAAGGGCGCGTCCTTGCGGACCTTGGCCAGCGCGATCTCGGGGACAACCGTGTGGTTGGCGAAGGTCGAGCAGCCCATGTAATGGTGGATCGGCGTGCCATCGAGCATCGAGAAGCGCGTGGTGCCGTCGGGCAGGAGCCCCTTGCCCTGGGTCGCGCGGATCTTCTGGCAGAGGTTGGTCTTGCCCGAGAGGCAGTATTCGCACTCGCGGCATTCGGGCGTGTAGAGCGGGATCACGTGATCGCCGGGCTCGAGGCTGGTCACGCCCTCGCCCACTTCGAGCACCACGCCCGCGCCCTCATGCCCGAGGATCGCCGGGAAGATGCCCTCGGGATCGTCGCCCGAGCGGGTGAACTCGTCGGTGTGGCACAGGCCCGTGGCCTTGATCTCCACCAACACCTCGCCGGCCTTCGGACCGTCGAGATTGACCTCCATAACCTCAAGCGGCTTGCCGGCCTCAAGGGCCACGGCTGCACGGGTTTTCATG
>NZ_JBHTMU010000094.1:0-1165 GCF_042679605.1 Litorisediminicola beolgyonensis | reverse complement strand
GACCGGCGGCGCGGGCCAGTTCGCCCTGGGCGCTGTCGCGGCGTTCCAGAAGCTCCGCGCCGCGGGTCCGCGCGGTGGCGAGCCGGTCGCTCCAGGTGGCCAGCTCACGCGAGATCTGCTCGCGGCGCTGGGCGCGGGCTTCGCCTTCGCGGCGCGTCTCGTCATGGGCGGAGCGGCGCGCCATCATGGTCATGCGCGCGGCCTCGACCGTGACCTTGACGTCCTCGACCTTGGCGCGCGCCGCGTCGAGATCGCCCAGATCGGCCATCGCCGCTTCGGCCTCGGCCTTCTGCTTGCGCGCCTCGGTCGCGTCATCGGCATGGCGCGACACCGCAAGGCGCAGGTTCTCGAGCTTGCCTTCGGCCATGTTCCGATCGGCCTCGGCCCGCGACACGGCGCGAGTTGCGGCTGTCAACTCCTGGTCGGCCTCGCGCCGCGCCTCGCGCGCGGATTTGTCGGCACGGGTGAGATCGGCAAGGCGCGCCTGCAGCGAGTCATGCGCCGAACGCGCGCCTGCGAGCCGCGCTTCGGCCTGGACGCTTTCCTGTTTCAGCGCCTCGAGACGGTTCAGCTGCTCCAGCCGGAGCGCGGCGGCCGAGGGCATGTCCTCGGACCAGGCGCGGTAGCCGTCCCAGCGCCAGAGATCGCCCTCGGGCGACACGAGGCGCTGGCCGGGTTTCAGGAGCGGCTGCAGACGGCTGCCCTCATCGGCCTCGACGAGACCGATCTGGCTCATCCGGCGGGCGAGCACGTCCGGGACCGAGACATGGTGGGTCAGCGCGGTGACGCCCGGGGGCAGCGGCTGGTCGCTGTCATAGGCGGGCAGGATCGCCCAGCCCGACGGACCGTCGGCGGCCACCTCGGGCGCGCGCAGATCGTCCGCCAGCGCCGCGCCGAGCGCCTTCTCGAAGCCCTGCTGGACCTGCAGCCGGTCGAGGATCTGCCCGCCCTCGGTGGTGTCGCGGTCGAGAAGCCGCGCGAGAGCGGCGGTTTCGGTGCGGAGCGCGTTGGCTTCGCCCTCGGCGGCGGAGCGTTCGGCGCGGGCATCGGCCTCGCGCGTCTGGGTGTCGGCGCGGGCGTTTTCGGCCTCGGAGAGAAGCTTCTCGGCCCGGTCGGACATCGCCTGCGCGGCGCGGGCCTTTTCGGTCGCGGCCGCTTCCGCCTG
>NZ_JBHTMU010000093.1:0-1174 GCF_042679605.1 Litorisediminicola beolgyonensis | reverse complement strand
ATGGCAAAGGAAAAGTTTGAGCGCGGCAAGCCGCACTGCAACATCGGCACGATCGGTCACGTCGACCACGGCAAGACGACGCTGACGGCGGCGATCACCAAGTATTTCGGCGACTTCAAGGCCTACGACCAGATCGACGGCGCGCCGGAAGAGAAAGCCCGCGGCATCACCATCTCGACCGCTCACGTCGAGTACGAGACCGAGAACCGCCACTACGCGCATGTGGACTGCCCCGGTCACGCCGACTACGTGAAGAACATGATCACCGGTGCCGCCCAGATGGACGGCGCGATCCTGGTCGTGAACGCCGCGGACGGCCCGATGCCGCAGACCCGCGAGCACATCCTGCTCGGCCGCCAAGTGGGCATCCCCGCCATGGTCGTCTTCCTCAACAAGGTCGACCAGGTCGATGACGAGGAGCTCCTCGAGCTCGTCGAGATGGAAGTCCGCGAGCTGCTCTCGGCCTACGACTTCCCGGGCGACGACATTCCGATCGTGGCAGGCTCCGCGCTTGCGGCGATGGAAGGCCGGGATCCCGAGATCGGCGAGAACAAGATCCGCGAACTGATGGCCGCCGTGGACGACTACATCCCGCAGCCCGAGCGGGCCGTGGACCAGCCGTTCCTGATGCCGATCGAGGACGTGTTCTCGATCTCCGGCCGCGGCACCGTGGTCACGGGCCGTGTCGAGCGTGGCGTGATCAACGTCGGCGACGAGATCGAGATCGTCGGCATCCGCGACACCAAGAAGACCACCTGCACGGGCGTGGAAATGTTCCGCAAGCTGCTAGATCGCGGTGAAGCTGGCGACAACATCGGCGCGCTGCTCCGCGGCGTCGACCGTGAGGGCGTCGAGCGCGGCCAGGTTCTTTGCAAGCCGGGCTCGGTCAAGCCGCACAAGAAGTTCGAAGCCGAGGTCTACATCCTGACCAAGGAAGAAGGCGGCCGTCACACGCCGTTCTTCGCGAACTACCGCCCGCAGTTCTACTTCCGGACCACGGACGTGACCGGCACCGTGACGCTGCCCGAGGGCACCGAGATGGTCATGCCCGGCGACAACCTGAAGTTCTCGGTCGAGCTGATCGCGCCGATCGCCATGGAAGACGGCCTCCGCTTCGCCATCCGCGAAGGCGGCCGCACCGTCGGCTCCGGCGTCGTCTCCAAGATCGTCGAGT
>NZ_JBHTMU010000092.1:0-1230 GCF_042679605.1 Litorisediminicola beolgyonensis | reverse complement strand
GCCTTCTTCGCTAATTTTGAGGCAAGGAGGCCATGATGAGCAGCAGCAAGTTCAGCGATGAGTTCAAGCGGGACGCGGTCGCGCAGATCACCGAGCGGGGTTACCCGGTAAGGGAAGTATCGGAGCGTTTGGGGGTCAGCGCGTATTCGCTCTACGCCTGGAAGAAGAAGTTCGCGAATGCCTCCTCCGGAGGTGCGGAGAAGGACACCGAGATCCGGCGCCTGAAGAAGGAGCTGGCGCGGGTCTCGGAGGAGCGTGACATCCTAAAAAAGGGCGAGGCTTGTCCGCCATTGGTCCAAGGACAATGCCGAGCGCGTATTTCGCCAGGGATGCAAAGTGAGATACGCGTTCGTGGCCGAGCATCGCGGGCAGTTCTCCGTCCGGGCGATGTGCCGGTGTCTGCGCATCCAGCCGAGCGGCTTCTATGCGTGGTTGAAGGCGCCGCTGAGCAAGCGTGCCCAAGAAGATGCCCGCCAGACCGAACTGCTGAAGGAGGCTTGGGTCGAAAGCGGCAAGGTCTATGGGCACCGCAAGCTTCACGACGATCTTCTCGAACGGGGTGAAGACGTCTGCCTGAACCGCGTCGCGCGCCTGACAAAGCTGGCAGGGATCACGGCGCAGATCGGCTACAAGCGCCGTCCGGGCAAGTATGGTGGCAAACCCTCGGTCGTGGTCGACAACACCCTGGATCGGCAGTTCGACGTGGCGGCGCCGGACAGGGTCTGGGTAACCGACATCACCTACATCCGCACTCAGGAAGGCTTTGCCTACCTCGCTGTAGTAATCGACCTGTTCTCTCGGCGCGTGGTCGGATGGTCCATGCAGTCGCGCCAGACGACCGACGTCGTGCTCCAGGCTTTGCTCATGGCCACATGGCGGAGGAAGCCGAAGGGCAAGGTGCTGATCCACTCGGATCAGGGAAGTCAGTTCACCAGCATGGACTGGGCCGCTTTTCTGAAAGCGCACAACCTTGAGCATTCCATGAGCCGGCGGGGCAATTGCCACGATAACGCAGTCGCCGAGAGCTTCTTCAATCTGCTCAAGCGCGAGAGGATCAGGCGGCGCACCTACCGGACCCGAGAGGAAGCCAGGCGAGATGTGTTCGACTACATCGAGATGTTCTACAACCCAAAGCGCAAGCACGCGCGGAACGGAATGCTGTCGCCCCTCGAGTTCGAGCGGCAGCAGAAACTGAGGCACGAGGGCGTCTAAGAGACGCGGGGCTATTCA
>NZ_JBHTMU010000091.1:0-1433 GCF_042679605.1 Litorisediminicola beolgyonensis | reverse complement strand
GGGGCGCGACGGGGCGCTGGTAGCCTCAGGCCGCGCTGCGGGCGCGGGGGCTGAGCGCCAGCCAGATCAGCGCGCCGCCCGCGAGCGTCAGGAAGGGCAGCATCGCCATCGACACCGCGCTCCAGCCCTGCTCCGGGCTGCCGCCCGAGCAGTTCATCAACCCGCCGGACGCGAGCGAGGCGAAGGCGACGCCGCCGAAGACGATCAGATCGTTCAGGCCCTGCATCCGCCCGCGCTCCTCGGAGCGGTGCGCGCCCGCGAGCATCGTGGTGCCGCCGATGAAGGCGAAGTTCCAGCCGAGCCCCAGAAGCACCAGAGCGCCGAAGAAATTCATCAGATCGACGCCCGCCAGCGCGACCGTGCCCGCGCCCGCAAGCAGCACGAGCCCCGTGGCGATGATCCGCTCGACCCCGAAGCGCGCGATCAGGTGACCGGTGAAGAAGGACGGCGCATACATCGCCAGCACATGCGCGCTCACCACGTTGGCCGCGTCGCCGGTGGCGAAGCCGCAGCCGACCACGGCGAGCGGCGCCGAGGTCATCATCAGGTTCATCAATGCATAGCCGACCGTCGCGCAGATCACCGCGACGGCGATCCTCGGTGTGGTCAGGAGCTCGCGGCGGCTCCGTCCTTTCGGCGCGTCGGCGGAGGCCGGGGCGGGTTTCGGGATGTCGAGCGCGAAAAAGAGCGACGCGCCGAGCACGTTGACCGCGACGACCGCGAGATAGGTGCCGAGGAACGGCACCGCAAAGGCATCGACTGTGACCTTCACGAGCTGCGGGCCGATCAGCGCGGCGGCCAGCCCTCCGGCCAGCACGTAGGAGATCGCCTTGGGCCGGAACGCTTCCGACGCGATATCGGCGGCGGCGAAGCGGTAGAAGCCCAGGGAGGACATGAAGATACCGGTCAGAAGCCCGCCGAGCGCGAAGATCGGAAACGAGGCCAGCCAGAGTCCCGCCGCGCCGACGCAGGCCCCCGCGGCGCCTCCAGCGGTGCCGATCCAGAAGCCCGTCCTGCGTCCGAATTTCTGCATCAGCGCCGAGAGCGGCGTGGCCGAGAGCATCGAGCCGAGGACGATCAGCGTGATCGGCAGCGTCGCGAGGCAGGCGATCGGGCTCAGCCACTGACCGGCAAGCCCGCCGATGGTGAAGATCATCGGCAGCTGCGCTCCGAGAAGCGCTTGCGCGGCGACCAGCACGGCGAGGTTTCGGCGGGTGTGGGGCAGGGCATCCATGCCTGCCGTGGTAACGCGAATCCTGGCCGCAGCAAGAGGCTGTAGCGTCGCAGCGGCGAAGCGGGTATCCCATCGGAGATGACCGATCTGAGCTTTGCCCCCATAGCCCCAGTCGCCCTTGTCGGCGGCTCCGCCGAGGCGCGCCGCCTCGCCCGCGCCTTGCCGGGCGCGGTGCTGCGCCTGCCCGAGGACGCGCGCG
>NZ_JBHTMU010000090.1:0-1472 GCF_042679605.1 Litorisediminicola beolgyonensis | reverse complement strand
TCGGACCGTCGAGATTGACCTCCATAACCTCAAGCGGCTTGCCGGCCTCAAGGGCCACGGCTGCACGGGTTTTCATGAACTATCCCTCCTTTTTTGAAAATTTGGCGGGACAGTGCGGCAATGCGCCCGCGTCCGCAACCGCGCATTCCTGCGCATAGACAAAGGTCTGTGCCGGTCATTCCGGCTCGAGCGGCCGGGCCGCCAGCGCGGCCGCGATGCCCTCGTCGACCGGCGTTTCGAAGCTCAGGAGCATCGTTCCGAGCACCCGATAGAACCCCACCGTCGCGATCAGGTCGAAGAGCCCCGCGCTGCCGACAAGATCGATCACCGCCGCCTGCTGACCTGGGTCGAGCCGGTGACGGTCGAAGATCGCGTCCACCGCCGCCGCGATCACCCGGTCGGTCTCGGACATGGCCTCGAGCGGGCCGAGGATCGACGCGATGCGCGCGTCCGCCATCCCGATCTTGCGCGCCCGCACGATATGGTGCGCGCCCTCGTAGTCCGAGCCGAGCCTCTGCCCCGTCCTGAGGATCGCCACCTCCGACAGCTCGGCCCCGAGCGCGGTCTCCTGCACCACGTGCCGACGCAGCGGCGCCCAGGCGCGCAGAAGCTCGGGCCGGTGCGCCATCACCCGGTAGACATCAAGCCCGGTGGCGAAGCCGCCCTTCAGATCGTCCAGCGCCTCGGGCCAGTCCGCGTCCGGGATCGGAGGGAAGGCCGGACCGCTCATGCGGCGCCCCGGCAGGGGGCGTGGACGCTTTTCTTCAAAGCGGCGGCGCGGGTGGCATCGGGGCCGGGACGGGTCATGTCGGGCCTCCCTCATGTGATCGGCCGGTCGGGCCTCAGGGTTCCACGCCAGGGGCCCTGCGGCAAGCCAAGACTCGACTCCCCGCCCCCGCGCGATATAGAACATAAGAAGAACATCCATCGCTGCCCGCCATGCCCAACCGCCGTATCCTCTCCCTCTGGTTTCCCCGGATGGGGGCCGACATGCTGATCCGCCACGAGCCGCTCCTGGCCGAGGTCCCCTTCGCCGTGGTCGACGAGGTGGCCGGATCGCAGGTGCTCTCGTCGCTCTCGCCCGCGGCCAGCGCCGCCGGGCTCTGCCGCGGCCAGCCCCTGCGCGCGGCCCATGCGATCTGCGCCGATCTCGTCACCCGCCCCCGCGCCGCGCATCGCGAGGCGGGGTTTCTCGGCACGCTGCACCGCTGGGCGGGCAAGTTCTCGCCCTGGGTCGCGCCCGAGCCGCCCGACGCGCTGGTCGCCGACCTGACCGGCTGCGCGCATCTCTTCGGCGGCGAAGAGGCGCTGATGGCAGAGGTCGCCGCCGATTGCGCCGATCTCGGGCTCGACGTGCGGCTGGGGCTCGCCGATACGCTGGGCGGCGCCTGGGCGCTGGCGCGCTATGGCGGGGAAGAGGCCGCGTCGCATCGCTCGGGCGACGCCATCGAGCAGGAGGCCCGCGCCACCCG
>NZ_JBHTMU010000089.1:0-1487 GCF_042679605.1 Litorisediminicola beolgyonensis | reverse complement strand
TCACGCGCTCCGGTAGAGCTTGGTCATGGAGAACTCGCGGTGGCCCAAGGCCTCTGCGGCGGTGTTGCGGCCGTTGGCGGTGCGGACGATCATCTCGATCAGCGCGTCGCCGGCCTCGTCGATGGTCTGCTCGCGGCGCAGGATGCCCGAGACGTCGACATCGACGTGCTCGGCCATGGTCCGCACCGTGCGCGGGTTGGCGGTGATCTTGATCACCGGCACGATCGGGTTGCCGATCACGTTGCCCTGGCCCGTCGGGAAGGTGTGGATCACCGCGCCGCCCGCCGCCATCAGCGTCACGCATTCCGCCGCGGCCGAGGAGCTGTCCATGAAGTAGAGCCCGTTGCCCGATTGCGGCGCCTCGGCCGGATCGAGGATGTCGATGAACTGCGAGGTCCGGCCGATCTTCTCGAGATTGCCCAGGGCCTTTTCCTCGATCGTGGTCAGGCCGCCCTCGATATTGCCCTTGGTGGGCTGGCTGTCCGAGAGGTCGTCGGTCTGGTGGGCGAAGATCACGTCGTCCTGGTAGGCCTTCCACATCTTGTACCAGCGCTCGCCGACCTCCTCGTTGATCGCGCGCTTCTGGCAGATATGCTCGGCGCCGGTGATCTCGGAGGTCTCGCCGAAGAAGCCAGTGATGCCCTCGGGCAGGAGCTTGTCATACATGTTGCCGACCGTCGGGCAGGAGCCGAGACCGGTCGTGGTGTCGCTTTCGCCGCATTTGGTCGAGATCCAGAGCTCGGAGATCGAGCACTCCTCGCGCTGCAGCTCCGACGCCCAGTGCACGTATTCCTTGGCCTTCCAGCTGGCCTGGCGGATGGTCTCGAGATCGCCCTTCTGCTCGATCGAGATGCCCCAGACCGGCTTGCCGGTCTTGGCGATGCCGTCGACCACGCGCTGGGTCCAGCCCGGCTCGATCCCGATCACCACCACCGCGGCGACGTTGGGGTTGGCGCCGGTGCCGATGATGGTGCGGAAATGCACCTCGAGATCCTCGCCGAACTGCAGGCGGCCATAGGCATGCGGGATCGCCATCGTGCCCTTGATGTTGTTGGCCACCGCCTCGCAGGCGGCGTTCGAGATGTCGTCGAGCGGCAGGATGACGACGTGGTTGCGCACGCCGACCCGTCCGTTTTCGCGGCGGTAGGCCTGGACGGTCATGTTGGAATAAGTCGATGCCATCGGAGGGGCTCCTTACCAGCGCTTGGTTTTGCAGTTGTGGGTGTGGACATGCGCGCCCTTGGGGATGTCGGCGATGATCTTGCCGATGTCCTCGCCGTACTTGATCGCAGTGTCCCCGGCCTTGAGATCGGTCAGCGCGATCTTGTGACCGATCGGCACATCCGCCTCCGAGGTCATCCGGAAGGTCGAGTTGTCATGCGTGATGCAGCACAGCATGTCCGTGCCCGCGGTCAGGCCTTCGACCACAACAACGCCCACGTTGTCGGCTTTTTCATGTACCAGAAGGTGCGGTATTTCGCTCATGG
>NZ_JBHTMU010000088.1:0-1542 GCF_042679605.1 Litorisediminicola beolgyonensis | reverse complement strand
GCGGCGGCGGCGATCTCGTCCGCGCCGATCCTCCGCCCGGAGGCTTCGGAGGCCGCCCGGGCCAGCACCCGCGCCACCGCATAGGCGGCGCCGAGCGCCTTGAAGCTGCCGATCCCGAAGCGCGGACCCTCGTCCTTGAGGTCGATCCGCGCGACGCCCGCCTCCAGCGCCAGCTGCGGCAGGGACACGAGCGGCGTCGGCGCGTAACCCTCCCAGCTGGTGATCACGTCGCGGGCCTCGGCAAGCGCCCGGTCCGAAAGGATCGCATCCTGCGTTTCGGTCCAGGGCGCGTCGCGCCGCGCCAGATCGTTGCGGATCAGTTTCATGACACCGCCATCATGGCATCGACCTCGACCGCCGCGTTGACCGGCAGGCTGGAGACGCAGACCGCCGTGCGCGCGTGCCGTCCGGCCTCGCCGAAGAGCTGGATGAACAGATCCGACGCCCCGTCGATCACCTTGGGCCCCTGCCCGTATCCCGGCACCGCGTTGACGAAACCGCCAAGCCGCAGCACCGTCTCGATCCGGTCGAGCGAGCCGAGCGCCTCGCGCGCGCAGAACAGCAGGTTCAGCGCGCACATCCGCGCCGCCGCCTGCATCTCGTCCATGTCCGTGTCGTCCGAGACCGGCCCGAACCAGCGCGGCTCACCGTTCCATTCGCAGATCTGCCCCGAGAGGATCAGGAGCCCGTTCCACATCCGGTATTTCACGAAGCTCGCACGCGGCGGGCAATCGGGCGGCAGCTCCAGCCCCAGCTCTGCCAGTTTCTCTTCGATCCGGCTCATGACGTCAGTGCCTCCACCAGCTCCATCGCCCGCGCGATCAGCGCCAGGTCGCTGCCCGGTGGGCCGATGAGCGACAGCCCCAAGGGCGCGCCCTCGAGCGTGAGCGCCGGGAAGACCACCTGCGGCAACCCGCCGACCCCCGCGACGCAGAGAAGCCGCCGCGCCTGTGCGCCGAAAGCGAGCTGTGCTGCAACGCCCGCATCCGCGCGGATCGGTGCGTCATGAACGACCGGAGCAAGCGCGGGACCTGGGGCGAGGCGGACCGAGAGATCCTCGGCCATCTCCACCCGCCGCGCGCGCCACTGCGCCTCGGTTTCGGCATCGACGGCGAGCGCGCGGGCGTAACGGTCGGCGATATAGGGTCCGAGCGGCGGTTGCCGCTCCGCGATCCAGGCCCCATGGGTGGCGACGACCTCTCGCGATTGCAGCATGTCGAAGCAGTCATGCATCTCGGCGGGATCGGCGACGTAGAGCGCGCCGGTATCGGGCGCGAGCCGGTCCATGAGAGGCGTCAGCGCCGCGCGGGCCGTGGGAGTCAATTCCGGGAGCATGTCGCCCGCCTGCCAGAGCGCGGAGCCGAGCGCCGCGCTGTCCGGTCCCATCAGGACACCCGCCGCGGCCAGAAGCGCCGTACCGTCCCGGGCGAAGAGCCCGCAGGTGTCGAAGCTCGGCACCAGCGGCATGCAGCCCGCGAGCGGCGCGCGGCCCCAGGTGGGGCGCAGCCCCCAGGTGCCGCAGAAGCTTGCGGGCGCGCGCAC
>NZ_JBHTMU010000087.1:0-1657 GCF_042679605.1 Litorisediminicola beolgyonensis | reverse complement strand
CGCCGCCGCTCGACCAAGTGATCGCGCGGATCGACGCGGCGCTCGGAGCGCCGCCCTTCAACCGGCTGTCGGGGATCGCCGCCGACGGCGTGACGCTGCGCTACCGCGATGCGCGCGCCGGGCGGGAATGGACCGCCGATGATGGCCGGATCGCCGTGACGCGAGCGGGCGGGCGGCTGCGGCTCACGGGCGATGTCGCCGTCCTAGGTGGTGCAGGGCTCGCGCGGCTTGCGGTCAATGCCGAAAGCGGCATCGGCGAGACGGCCCTGAGCTTCGGCATGGAGCTGAGCGACCTACCGGCCCGCGACATCGCCTCGCAATCGCCGGGCCTTGCGGTGCTGGCGGCCCTCGACGCGCCGATCTCGGGGGCGCTCCGCGGCGTGACGACGGCGGAGGGCGCGCTCGCAGGGCTCGACGCCACGCTCCAGATCGGCGCCGGTGCCTTGCAGCCGCGCCCTGGCGCGCGTGCGATCCGGTTCGACGGCGCGCGGGCCTATTTCTCCTACGATCCCGCGCGCGAGCGCCTGATCTTCACCGAGATCTCGGTCGAAAGCGGCGCGGGCAGCGGGCGCGCCGAAGGGGTCGCGGTGCTCGAAGGCGTCGCGCGCGGTCGGCCCGAGGCGCTGGTGGCGCAGGTGGTCCTGTCGGACGTCTCGGCCAACCCGCTCGATCTTTTCGAGGCGCCGCTCTCGCTCGCCCGCGCCGAGGCCGATCTGAGGCTGCGGCTCGACCCGTTTACCATCGAAATCGGCCGCTTGCAGGTCACGGATGGTGCGCTTCTCGCGCGCGCCTCGGGCCGGATCGCCGCCGAGCGCGACGGCTGGCGCCTGGCGCTCGACGCGACCCTGCCCGAGGCCTCTCCCGAGGAGGTCGCCGCCCGCTGGCCGCCGCAGCTCGCGCCCCGGGCGCGCGAGTGGTTCCTGCAGAATGTCTCGGCGGGACAGGTGCATGACGGGATCTTCGCGCTGCGCCGCGCGCCCGGGCAGGACAGACCCGATCTCTATCTCGATTTCCGCTTCGACGGGGCCGAGGTGCGCTACGGCGGCCCGCTGCCGGTGATGCGGCAGGCCTCCGGGCAGTTCACGCTCTACGATCATCGTTTGGGCGTCGCGGTCACCAAGGGGACCGTCAGCCCCGAGATGGGCGGCGATCTGACAGTGACCGGCGGCAGCTTCACGATCCCCGACACGCGCGAGCGTCCGGCGCGCGGTCAGGTGCGGATCGAGGCCGAGGGCAGCGTGACGGGCGTCCTGTCCTATCTCGACGCCGAGCCGCTTCGGGTCATGGACCGGATCGGGCGCTCGCCAGACCTGGCCTCGGGCCGCGCGCAGCTCTCGGGTCGGCTGGGGCTGCCACTGAAGCGCGGGCTGACCTTCGGCGATATCGACATGGCCTTCGACGGCACCGCGACGGACGTGTCGAGCGGGGACATCGTTCCGGGGCGCGAACTGGCCGCGGAGCGGCTGGCGGTCCGGGTGAACCCGGAGCAGGTCGAGGTCACCGGCCGCGCCACGCTTCAAGGCGTGCCGTTCGACGGGGCCTGGCGCCAGCCCATCGGTGCCAATGCCGGGCCGGGCCGCGTCGAGGGGCGCGTGACACTCTCGGATGCGGGCGCGCGGGCGCTCGGGATCGCGCTGCCGCAGGGGCTCGTCAGCGG
>NZ_JBHTMU010000086.1:0-1662 GCF_042679605.1 Litorisediminicola beolgyonensis | reverse complement strand
GGGCGGCGACGCGGCTCTACGCGCTGCGCGCCCGGCTGGGTGGCTTGGGCGGCGCGTCGGCGCTGGACGAGGACCTGATCGTCGCGCGGATCGCCGCGCCCGACGGTTACGAGATGCGGCGGGCGCTGGTCCCGGCGCTGGAAGAGATCACCGGCGGCGCTCTGCCGCGGAACTGGAAGTTGTGAGACATGAACCTGACGCCGCGTGAAAAGGACAAGCTTCTGGTCGCCATGGCCGCCGAGGTCGCGCGCAAGCGCCTCGAGCGGGGCGTGAAGCTCAACCATCCCGAAGCCATCGCGCTCATCACCGACGCGGTGGTCGAGGGCGCACGGGACGGCCGCTCGGTCGCCGAGATGATGCAGGCGGGCGCAGAGGTCATCCGCCGCGAGCAGTGCATGGAGGGGGTCGCCGAGATGATCCACGAGGTCCAGGTCGAGGCGACCTTCCCCGACGGCACCAAGCTCGTGACCGTGCATAACCCGATCCGGTAAGCGCGGCGGGGAAGGACAGGATAGCGAAGATGGGACCCATGATGACACGAGTGACGGCAACCTTTCTCTGCGCGGCCTGGGGCGGCGCGGCCCTTGCCCATCCCGGCGCGCATCCGCTGCCGCATGGTGGCGAGAGCTGGCTGGCGGTCGCGGGCGCGCTGGGGCTGATCGCGGCAGCGGCGTGCCTGGCGTGGGCCCGTGCCGAGGCGCTTACGAAGGCGCGCGCCAAGGCGCGGGGGCGGCGATGATCCCGGGCGAGCTCTTTCCGGCGGAGGGGTCGCTGACCCTCAACGCGGGCCGCGAGGCGATCACGCTGATGGTCGCCAATACCGGCGACCGGCCGGTGCAGGTCGGCTCGCATTACCATTTCGCCGAGGCGAACGAGGCGCTGGAGTTCGACCGCGACGCGGCGATGGGCCTGCGGCTCGATATCGCCGCGGGCACCGCGGTGCGGTTCGAGCCGGGCCAGCGCCGCGAGGTGCAGCTGATCCCCCTGGGCGGCGCGCGGCGGGTCTTCGGGTTCAATCAGAAGGTCATGGGAGCCCTGTGATGTCATTTGGAATCTACGCGCCCTGGGCGCTCGGCATCGGCGCGCTCCGGAGCTGGAGCGCCGCCGCGCTGCTCGCGGTCGAGGCGCAGCAGGTCATCGGGCTCAGGATCGCCGGGCTCGCGGGCTTCTGGAAACTGCCCGCGGGCGAGAGCTCGCGGATGGTATCGGAAAAGCTCAGCGCTTTCCCCGAGGCCGGTCAGGCGCTCGGGCAGGCGATGCTCTCGGGCACGGCGCCGATGGCGCTTTACGGAACCTGGTCGGCGCCGCTCATGCGGCGGGCGCAGGCCAATCGCAAACGTTTGGGCCGCGGCGCGGCCAAGCAGTGGGGCGGGTCAGCGCCCCGACATCGCAGGTAAGGGAGGACAGCGATGATCAACGTGATGGATCCGATGCGGGTCACCACGGTCTGGTTCGATTGGACCGGAAAACTCTGGAGCCAACAGCTCAAGGCCGCGCAGGCCTGGTGCTCGGTGGCGACGGTACCACAGCAGCGGCTGTTCTGGGGCATGCAGGCGCCCCTGAACATGTGCGGTCTTCGCTTCACCAGCGAACCGCGTCGCGTGCGCGCGGGCCGGACGGCGGCCCGGGTGGCGACGGCCAAGGCGACCGCGGCGCGGCGTC
>NZ_JBHTMU010000085.1:0-1809 GCF_042679605.1 Litorisediminicola beolgyonensis | reverse complement strand
CTCGGGCCGCTCCGGGCGGAGGGGCCCGTGCGCGCGCTGCGCGCCGCCCCGCCCGAGGCGTTCTCGCGCCGGGGTGTCGGCGGGCAGATCGAGACCGGCATCCGGGCGCTCGATATCTTCGCGCCGCTCTGCCACGGCCAGCGCATGGGCATCTTCGCGGGTTCGGGCGTCGGCAAGTCGACGCTCCTGTCGATGCTGGCGCGGCGGGCCGAGGCGGATGTGATCGTGATCGGTCTCGTCGGCGAGCGGGGCCGCGAGGTGCAGGACTTCATCAAGCACACGCTCGGGCCCGAGGGGCTGGCGCGCTCGGTGATCGTGGTGGCGACCGGCGACGAGGCGCCGCTTCTCAGGCGGCAGGCGGCCTGGACCGCGACCGCCGTTGCCGAAGCGCTGCGGGACGAGGGGCGGAAGGTGCTCCTGATGCTCGACTCGGTGACGCGCTTCGCGCAGGCGCAGCGCGAGATCGGGCTGAGCCTCGGCGAGCCCCCGGCGGCGCGGGGCTATCCGCCGACGGTCTTTGCCGAGCTGCCGCAGCTTCTGGAGCGCGCGGGTCCGGGCAGCGACGGGCAGGGCGATATCAGCGCGCTCTACACGGTGCTTGTCGACGGCGACGACATGAACGACCCGATCGCGGATGCGGTGCGCGGCATCCTCGACGGGCACCTGGTGCTGACCCGGCGCATCGCCGAGCGCGGGCGCTACCCGGCCATCGACCTCGAGGCGAGCCTGTCGCGGATGCTGCCGGGCTGCCAAAGCGCGGGCGAGAACGCGATCCGGCTCGCGGCGCGGCGGGCGATGGCGCAATACGGCGATATCGAGGACCTCGTCCGGCTCGGCGCCTACAAGCCCGGCACCGATCCCGAGACCGACGCCGCCATCGCGGCGGCGCGGGCGGCGGAACGGTTTCTCGACCAGCAGCAGGGCGGCGCGACCAGCCGGGGCGAGAGCTTTGCCGGGCTGGCGGCGCTTCTCGACGAGGCCGGGATCGAGGTGGCGCTGCCCGCCTGATCTTGGGGCTGGAACGCCGCGCGCGGAGAGGCTCTAAGAGGCAGACGAGCCTCGAAGACCGGAATGCCCCGATGAGACCTCCCCCGATCAGAACCGCCCTGTCGCGCAGCCGCCATGTCGAAAAACGCGTGATCAAGAGCGCCGGAGGCGTCGTCTCGGCGCAGAACGCCGTGGCGGCGGAGATCGGCGCCGAGATCCTCAGGGCGGGCGGCGACGCGGTCGACGCGGCGGTGGCGGTCTCCTTCGCGATGGGGGTTCTGGAGCCGTGGATGAGCGGACCGGTGGGCGGCGGCGCGGCGCTGCACTGGCGCGCCGACACCGGCGAGGCGACGGCGATCAATTTCGGCATGCGCTCGCCTGCGGGGCTCGATCCGGCACTCTATCCGCTGAGTGGCGAGGGCGTGGCGGGCGATCTCTTCCCGTGGAAGCGCGTGGTGGGCGACCGCAACCTTTATGGCGCGACCGCGGTCGCGGTGCCCGGAACGGTGGCGGGTCTGGCCGAGACCCATGCCCGCTGGGGGCGGATGCCCTGGTCGGAGCTGGTCGCGCCCGCGGTGGCCGAGGCGCGGGCGGGCATGACCGTCGACTGGTATGCGCAGCTCGTGATCGCGTCGGTGGCGCGGGAGCTTGCGCGCGATCCGGGCTCGGCGGCGCTGTTCCTCGACGAGGGCGTCTGGCCCAAGGGCTCGGGCTGGACGGCGGTGCCGGGGGTGCGGCTCGACCAGAGCCGGATGGCCGACAGCCTCGATCAGATCGCGCGGCATGGCGCGGGCGCCCTGCATGGCGGCGATCTGGGCGCGG
>NZ_JBHTMU010000084.1:0-1815 GCF_042679605.1 Litorisediminicola beolgyonensis | reverse complement strand
CGCCCCTCGAGTTCGAGCGGCAGCAGAAACTGAGGCACGAGGGCGTCTAAGAGACGCGGGGCTATTCAGTTGCGACCGTAGCGCCGGCCAACAAGCTTTCCCGGATTGCCTGCTCTGTTCTCGTTGGAGGACGAGAGTATGATGGACTGCCTGCCGCAGACTGACAGGGCGCACGCAGTCCCACACGAACGGCGTGCGCGGCGATATGAGGGATGGCGCTGGAACGATCTGCATCGATTGGTGGCTGACGAGGGAAACAGGCTCTTCGAAGCCGAGTTAGTAGAAAGCCACAATCGGCATGCGGATACCTATCAAGGCCCGGCGCCAGGCGCTCCGCAGAGAGGCCGGATACGTTGACGTAACAGTTCAGCGCAGACTGAATTCATGCTTGCACGCTCGGGGCGGACCATACATTTGCCCCGGGTAGCCTCGGTCAGAATGAGATTGTCCCGCGTCAGGTTGGACAACGCCTCCCTCAGCCGCTTCAGCTCTTCAGTTGAGCCTGACCTGTCACTGAACTTTCATCCAGCAGCGACCGGAGTCCGGTTGGTGTTTACGCCGGTTGGCGCGGATTGAGCAATCGCCCGACGCGCGGAGCTTTCATCTTGCGCAGCGGGGCGTACGATTGCGGTGGTCAGGGTTCGCGCGTAGTCGGCCGGGGTCTGATAATCCAAGGCCGAGTGCGGGCGTTCGGTGTTATAGTCAGCAACCCAGGCGGCGATCACAACCCGTGCATGGGCCAGGTTCCGGAACATGGTCTCGTCGAGCAGTTCATCGCGCAGCCCGCCATTGAAACTCTTAACGAAGCCGTTCTGCATCGGCTTGCCAGGCGCGATGTAGTGCCATTCGATCCGATGCTCGGAACACCACCGCAATATCGCGTTACTGGTCAGTTCCGTCCCATCATCGCTGACAATCATGCCGGGCTTTCCGCGGCGCTCGATCAGGGCCGTCAGTTCAGGCGCGACACGGCGCCCCGAGATTGAGGTGCCAGGGATCGCACCCAGGCATTCGCGGGTGACGTCGTCGACCACGTTGAGCACCCGGAAGCGCTGGCCGTTGGCTAACTGGTCGTGGACGAAATCCAGTGACCAGCGCGCATTGGGGCGCGCCTCGACCGGGATCGGGGCCCGTGTGCCGATCGCTTTGCGGCGGGCCTTTCGCTTGCGCACCGTCGGCCCTTCCTCGCGGTAGAGCCGATAGATCCGGTTGATCCCCGAGGGTTCACCCTCGCGGCGCAGCAGGACGAACAGGCGCCGGTAGCCGAACCGTCAGCGCTCGTTGGCCAAATCCCGCAACTGACCGCGCAGAACCGTGTCCGGGGCACGCCGAGAGCGATAGCGGATCATCGTACGATCTGCGCCGACGATGTGGCAAGCCCGCCGTTCCGACAGGCCATGTTCGGCCCGAAGATACGCAACGGCTTCACGCTTCACGGCGGGCCCTACCACTTTTTTGAAACCAGATCCTTCATCGCAGCCAGATCCAGCATTTGCTCGGCCAGCCTCCTGCGGGCTTACGCGGCCCCGCTGGGGCCACGGTCCCTTGGACCTACAGCTTGGCGTTCTCATCCTCGAGCGTCTTCAGCCGCTTGGCCTCCGACACCGTCATGACCCCGAACTTGGCCTTCCAGTTGTAGAAGGTGCCTTCTGACATGCCGTGCTTGCGACACAGGTCTGCGCACTTCGCGCCAGCCTCACGCTCGACCAGGATGCCGATGATCTGTTCGTTCGTAAATCTCGTTCGCTTCATTGTCCGTCCTCAGGTGGGGGCGGACTCTAATCGGCGGTGGAGGAAAATTCCCCAAGAAGGTCA
>NZ_JBHTMU010000083.1:0-1969 GCF_042679605.1 Litorisediminicola beolgyonensis | reverse complement strand
CTGTTCTGCCGATTTTCGATGAGGTCGTCGACGACCTCGGGTTCGGCGAGGGTGGAGGTGTCGCCGAGGGAGCCGTAATCGTCCTCGGCGATCTTGCGCAGGATGCGGCGCATGATCTTGCCGGAGCGGGTCTTGGGCAGGCCCGGGGCGAACTGGATCAGGTCGGGCGAGGCGATCGGGCCGATCTCGTTGCGGACCCAGTTGCGCAGCTCCTTTTTCAGCTCGTCCGAGGGCTCGTGGCCGCCCATCAGCGTCACGTAGCAGTAGATGCCCTGGCCCTTGACGTCATGCGGGTAGCCGACCACCGCGGCCTCGGCGACCGCGTCATGGGCGACGAGCGCGCTTTCGACCTCGGCGGTGCCCATCCGGTGGCCCGAGACGTTGATCACGTCATCGACCCGGCCGGTGATCCAGATATCGCCATCTTCGTCCCGGCGGCAGCCGTCGCCGGAGAAGTAATAGCCCTTGTACTGCTGGAAATAGGTGTTCTCGAAGCGCTCGTGATCGCCCCAGACGGTGCGCATCTGCCCTGGCCAGCTGTCGGCGATGACGAGGACGCCCTCGGCGGGGCTTTCCTCGATCACCTTGCCGCTCTCGGGCTCGAGCACCAGGGGCTTGATCCCGAAGAAGGGCTTCATCGCGGCGCCGGGCTTGGTGGCATGGGCGCCGGGCAGGGGGGTCAGGAGGTGGCCGCCGGTCTCGGTCTGCCACCAGGTGTCGACGATCGGGCATTTTCCCTTGCCGACCACGCGGTTGTACCAGTCCCAGGCCTCGGGGTTGATCGGCTCGCCGACCGTGCCCAGCACCTTGAGCGAGGACAGGTCCGAGCCCTCGACGAAGCTGTCGCCCTTGCCCATCAGGGCGCGGATCGCGGTCGGTGCGGTGTAGAACTGCGCGACCTTGTACTTCTCGACCACCTGCCAGCAGCGCGAGGCGTCGGGCCAGGTCGGCACGCCCTCGAACATCACCGTGGTCGCGCCGTTGGCGAGCGGCCCGTAGACGATGTAGCTGTGGCCGGTGACCCAGCCCACATCGGCGGTGCACCAGTAGACGTCGCCATCGTGGTAATCGAAGGTGATCTCGTGGGTCAGGCTCGCATAGACGAGATAGCCGCCGGAGCTGTGCACCACGCCCTTGGGCGAGCCGGTGGAGCCGGAGGTATACAGGATGAAGAGCGGGTCCTCGGCGCCCATCTCCTCGGGCGGGCAGTCGTCCGAGGCGGTCTCCATGGCCGCGGTCACGTCGATGTCGCGGGCGTCGTCCCAGGCCACGTCGCCGCCGGTGCGGCGCACCACGAGGCATTTGACGTCCTCCGAGCAGCTCTTCAGCGCCTTGTCGGCATTGGCCTTGAGCGGGGTGCGCTTGCCGCCGCGCGGGGCCTCGTCGGCGGTGATCACCACCTTGGCTTCCGAGCCGTTCACGCGCTGCGAGAGCGCATCGGGCGAGAAGCCCGCGAAGACCACCGAATGGATCGCGCCGATCCGCGCCGAGGCCAGCATCGCATAGGCCGCCTCGGGGATCATCGGCAGGTAGATCACCACCCGGTCGCCCTTTCCAACGCCCTGATCTTTCAGGATATTCGCGAATTTCGAGACATTTTTATGCAGTTCACGATACGTGATATGCAGCGCCTCATCCTTGGGATCGTCGGGCTCCCAGATGATCGCAGTCTGGTCGCCACGGGTCTCGAGATGGCGGTCGATGCAATTGGCCGCGACGTTCAGCGTGCCGTCCTCAAACCACTTGATCGAGACATTGCCGTAGGTGAAATCGACGTCCTTGACCTTGGAGGGCGCCTTGATCCAGTCGAGCCGCTTGGCCTCCTCGGCCCAGAACGCCTCGTTCTCCTCGATCGACCGCGCATACATCTCGTCGTATTTCGCCGCATCCACATGCGCCCGCGACACAACCTCGTCACTCGGCGCAAACGTCGCGTTCGGATCGTGATGACTCATCTCTGTCTCCTCCT
>NZ_JBHTMU010000082.1:0-2003 GCF_042679605.1 Litorisediminicola beolgyonensis | reverse complement strand
CGCTTCGGGGCGGCGGGGCCGCTCGCTGTTGGGCGCGGCCTGCGGGCGGCGCGGGCGCACCACGTTAGCCAGGTCTTCGCGATAGGGGTCGGCCTGGGCCTCGGCCTGTTCCTTGCGGCGTCCGAGGAAGCGGTCCGCACGGGCAGCGGCGACGGCGGCGCGCAGATGCGCGATGGCGCTGCGGCGGCTCTTGCCTTCGGGCTGGGCCATCTCGTCATTGGTCTGGTCGAGCAGGCGCGACACCGATTGGTCGTCCTCGGTGATCTTGCTCTCGGTGAGCATCACGCGTGCCGGGCTCGACATCTTGACGGCCTTGCGGATGTCGCCGAGCTCGGGCTCGTCCTGGGGCTGGCCGGTCTCTTCGGTCGCGCTGCGATGGGGAATGCCCGGGGCGTCACGGTCGTCCTCGTCGTCTTCCCAATCGTCGGCGGCGAAAGCGGCGTCGAGCTCGCGGTCGAGATCGTCGATCTCTTCCTCGGCATCGTCTTCATCGTCGTCGTCATCGGCAGCCGCGACCTCGGGCTCTTCGGCGTAACCATGCGTGTCGTCGAGATCGTCGTCGAAGGAGTCCTCGTCCAGTCCCGCGGCGATGGCGTCGGGCAGGGGCTCTTCGTCCTCGTCCTCGAGCGCGTCTTCGGTCAGGCTGTCGTCGTCATCGTCGTAAGCGGTCTCGGCCCGAAGATCGTCGTCATCTTCATCGGCATGGTCGAACGCGGCATCCAGATCGGCTTCGAGCGCGTCCTCGTCCTCCTCCTCGACCTCGGCGGTATCGACCTCGTCTGCGTCGTCGAAGGCGTCGTCGTCGAGCTCGTCCAGATCGTCGCTGACCGCCACGGGATCGGCGTCCTCGTAAGGCGCGTCATCCTCTTCGGCGGAAAGCTCGGCTTCAAGCTCGGCCAGTTCGCGGGCAAGATCAGCCTCGTCCTCGGGCGCGAGGCTCGAGGTGGTGGCGCCGGGCAGGGTGCTGTCGATGGCAGGGGCGCTGTCTGCCTCGGGCGCGTCGTCGATCTCTTCCAGCGCACCGGCGGCGACGGCGCGTTCGAAATCGCTGCGCTTGACCTTCAGAACGCGGGCGCGCGGACGGCGCAGGGCGGGGGTCGGGGTGGGCTCGCTCGGTGCTTCCGAGAGGATGCCCGACAGCGCGCGGCCAAGCTCGCTATCGTCCTCGTCCGTCTCGGTCTCCGTCTCCGTCGCGATCGGCTCGGAGACATAGGCGGAGCTGTTGCCGGACAGGATATCGCCCAGCGGGTCGGTCTCGTCCTCGTCCTCGAAATCGTCGTCGAAGGACGCAACGCCCATCGCGGCGGTCACCGCGGCGAGCGTGTCCTCGGCGGGGGCGAGGGCTTCGGGCGCGTCATCATGATCTTCGGCGTCCTCGTTCTCGATCTCGGAGGTCTCGTCAAACGCGCCCATCGCGGTGGTCACCGCGGACAGGGTGTCTTCTTCGGGGTAGAGGTCGTCTTCCAACCCGTCGAAATCGTCGGCCTCCACGTCCTCGTCGGCCAGCGCGGCCTCGTCTTCGGCAAGGGCCGCGGTGTCGAGGGGCGGAAGCTCGGACGGGGTCAGATCGGCTTCCCAGGCGTCGGTCAGCGCGACCTCGTCGGCGTGCTCGTCCTCGGAATAGTCCTCGGCATACTCGGCCTCGGGCGCGGCGGCAGACGCGGAGGCGCGGGTCGCGGAGACCACCGCGCGGATGCGCTGCAGCTTCGCGGCGACGCTGTCGCCATCGGCCTCGGGCTGGACGGCGGGCGCTGCAGTCGCGGCGGGCGCCTCGATCTCCTCGTCCAGTTCAGCGGGTGCGTCTTCGGTCAGGACCTCGGTCTCGGACACGACAGGGCTTTCGACCGGAGCCGAAGCTGCGATCTCGGGCGTGGCGTCGCCTGTGGACGTATCCTCGTCCTCTGCACCCGCCGTTGCTGCGGCGAGGGCGGCGGCTTGCGCGTCATGGGCGGCGTCGAGACGGTCGCGGGCGGGGTCGGCCACCGGGGCTGCAGGCGCGGGCG
>NZ_JBHTMU010000081.1:0-2056 GCF_042679605.1 Litorisediminicola beolgyonensis | reverse complement strand
GCGCGGTGCCCGAGCTGGTCGCGGGCCTCACCGTCACCTGCGCCACCGACGGCAATCACGGCCGGTCGGTCGCCTGGGGCGCCGAGCGTTTCGGCTGCCGCGCGGTGATCTTCCTGCACGAGACCGTGAGCCAGGGCCGCGAGGACGCCATCGCCCGCTTCGGCGCCGAGGTCCGCCGCGTGCCCGGCGATTACGACGACAGCGTCCGCGAAGCGGCGCGGGTCGCGGCGCAAGAGGGCTGGTTCGTGGTCTCCGACACCTCCTGGCCGGGTTACGAGGATGTGCCGCGCCACGTCATGCAGGGCTACGAGATCATGGCCGACGAAGCCTATGAGGCCCTCGACGAGCCGCCGACGCATCTCTTCCTGCAAACCGGCGTCGGTGGCATGGCGGCCGCCGTCGTGGCCTGCGCCAAGCGGCGCTGGGGCGCGGAGCGGCCCGTGGTGGTGCTCGCCGATCCCGAGGGCGCGGCCTGCTGGGCCGAGAGCTTTGCGGCGGGCAGCCCCAAGGTGGCGCAGGGTGAGGTCGAGACCATGCAGGCGGGGCTGGCCTGCGGCGAGGTCTCGCTTCTGGCCTGGGAGATCCTGCGCGATCACGGCGACTGGGTCATCACCGTGCCGGACGGTGCGGTCGGCCCGATGATGCGTCGGCTCGCCGATGGCGCGCCGCCGGTCGCGGCGGGCGAATCCGCGGTGGCGGGGCTCTGCGCCTGTCTCGGGGCCGATGCCGGGATGCGCCGCGCGCTGGGTCTCGACGCGAACTCGCGCGTTCTGGCCTTCGCCACCGAAGGCGACACCGACCCCGCGCTCTACCGCGAGATCGTCGGGCGCAGCGCCGGGGAGGTCCGCGATGGCGCGTGAGTTCATCGCCGCGGTGGCGCAGATGGGGCCGATCGCCCGGGACGAGCCGCGCGCCTCGGCCGTGGCGCGGCTCTGCGCGATGATGCGCGAGGCCCATGCGCGGGCGGCGCGGCTGGTGGTCTTCCCGGAACTGGCGCTGACCAGCTTCTTCCCGCGCTGGGTGCTCGAGGGGGACGCGCTCGACGCCTGGTTCGAGACCGAGATGCCGGGGCCCGAGACCGAGCCGCTCTTCGCGCTCTCGGCCCAGCTCGGGATCGCCTTTCACCTGGGCTATGCCGAGCTGACGCCCGAGGGGCGGCATTTCAACACCGCGATCCTCGTCGACGGCGGGCAGATCCGGGGAAAGTATCGCAAGGTCCATCTGCCCGGTCACCGCGAGCCCGAGGAGTGGCGGCCCTTCCAGCATCTCGAGAAGCGCTATTTCGAGACCGGCGATCTTGGCTTTCCGGTTTTCGACGGTCTCGGCGGCAGGCTCGGCATGTGCATCTGCAACGACCGCCGCTGGCCCGAGACCTGGCGGATGCTGGGGCTTGGCGGTGCGGAACTGGTCGCGCTCGGCTACAACACGCCGCTGCATTACCCGCCCGCGCCGGAGCATGATCACCTGCAGTATTTTCACAACGCGCTGTCGGTGCAGGCGGGATGCTACGCCAACGGTCTCTGGGCGCTGGCGGCGGCCAAGGCGGGGCGCGAGGAAGGCTGCGACCTGATCGGCGGCAGCCTGATCGTCGCCCCCACTGGCGAGATCGTCGCGCAGGCGCAGGGTCTGGGCGACGAGGTGATCACCGCCCGCGTCGATCTCGACCGCTGTTCCGAGATCCGCCGCAACATCTTCGATTTCGCGCAGCATCGCGAGCCGCAGCTTTACGGCCTTCTGACGGCGGCAAAGCCACGATGAGCGTGCGCCTGGTCAATCCCAACGGCTCGCATGCCGTGACCGCGCAGATGGTCGGCATCGCCGCGCGCGTGCTTCCGGGCGTGGTAGGGCAGACGCTCGCGGACATGCCGCCGATGCTCGTCACGCCGCAGGAGCTGGATCGCGCGGCCGATGCGGTGGCCGCTTTAAGCTTCGGACCGGAGGTCGACGGCGTGATCGTCGCGGCCTTCGGCGATCCGGGGGCCGGGGCACTGGCGGCGCGGATCGGCGTCCCCGTGCCTGTGATCGGGATCGGCGCCGCGGCGGCGCGGGCGGCCTC
>NZ_JBHTMU010000080.1:0-2089 GCF_042679605.1 Litorisediminicola beolgyonensis | reverse complement strand
GATTAGACATATCACCGCTCTGTTTTCGTGCGGTGAATCATGCCCTTCGGCTCAGATCAATGGGTCCTGAGCCTAGCGCCGCAACCAATCGAACCAATGTCAGATTATTGTCTTTTCCAACCGTATCTGATCAAGCCAGCGTTTTCATTCTCAGTCGCCAAGTATCGTAGCGCCTTTTTTGACAATCGACATCTCTCAAAAGTCTGTCTAGTGGCGCGCCCATCTTTTGGGCAGACTTGCAACGTTTCAATGCTGTATCGGTTCTAGGTTTCGTTTTGCTATCTGCGCGTCCGAGTATGCCCTATATGCGCTGTCAAGCGCGCGCCGATCAAGCACGGCATGCGATCGTTTGCTGCTGTAGAACGCCATCCAGCGCATTATCGCAAGCCGAACTTGGAAGTCATCAAAGTTGCCTTCGATTGTAGCTTCAGGTAACAGCACCCCGAAAATCAGATGATCTGATCTACGTCTGTATGCATGCCGGGGTTGCGACGTATCTGAAGTGTGATAGCCTTGAGCGATGCGCTTGGAGGCAGATGTATGATTTTTGAACTACCTTTGGCTTATGAAGTTACCGGAAACGTAAGTACCCAAGATATTTCAGTCGCAATCAATAACAGGATGAGTCAACTCCTGAACGAAGCACCAAAGCTTGCATCAGCGTATCAAAAAGCTCAGCCTTTTCCCCATATCGCTCTAGACAATTTTCTTCCATTAGACGTTATGGACGCGTTGAATGATTGTTTCCCTGAAGCCGAAAGCAATGTTTGGACCAAACTTCCAACGGACGATCAGCGGGGCAAGTGGGCAGCAAATGACGAAGCTTGCTTTCCTCCACAATTAAGGTCCCTCGTTCATGAATTGAATTCTTCAACGTTCTTGAAATTTTTGGAAATTGTCACCGGCATTGATGACCTCATAGTTGATGCTAAATTGTCGGGTGGCGGGCTGCATCGTATCGAACAGGGTGGAAAGCTGAGCGTTCATCTCGACTTCAGTCACAATCCTTCGACCAGATTAAACCGGCGACTTAACTTGCTTCTGTATTTCAATAAGGACTGGAGAGAGGAATATGGGGGCAATCTTGAGTTGTGGCGCTGGGGGAAAGCCTCCGATGAGCGAAGAGCGGAGGTAAAGATATTACCAGTGTACAATAGATGTGCGATTTTTTCCACAAGTCCGATATCATGGCATGGGCATCCAGACCCTCTGACCTGTCCGCCTGGGATGGCTCGCAACTCTCTCGCTCTGTACTATTTCAGTAATGGCCGAGCGAGCGAGGAAGGCGTCGAGCACAACACACTATTTCGATCGACATCCGCGGAAAGGCCCTCTCTAGGAACAAGATTTGTCCGCTTGGCAAGTTCAGGCGTGGTGAAGGATATTATGCCTCCGGTTCTGCACCGCGCTTTGAGAGGAGCTTGGAACCGAAAGGGCGGAAGTGAAAATTAAATAAAAAAATAGATATTATATAGCGGCGGCTCGCCCCTGCGTCATCGGTCCAGCCGGTCGGGTTCGTTATTCAGCACAGTTTCTCACGCTCCCATCGCTGCAACTCCATGAGCGGAAAGTCACGGTCAAGTACTCCAGCGGCGATCTCGGCTCGCACCTGCTCCGCAAAAGCAACAAAGCCGCAATAGGCACGGGCAATTCGGGAGAGCTTAGGCGCGCGCGCTGCTTCGAGGCGGGCGAATCGGTTCAGGAGGGTTCGGGCGATATCCATCGGCCAAACCACGCAAGGTAGCCCGGAGGCGCAGCGCGGCGGCGAGGTTGGCGGTTTCACGGGCTTGTCGAGCTTCCGCAGCTTCAAGTCGGTGCTGGTCCATCACGCGCCGGTCTTCCACAGTCACGGCATAGTCGGGGTCATGACGGCTCGTCTCTTGCAGGTGTCGCACCCAGCAACCCGCGTTGTCGGCCCGTCTGGGACCGTGGCGAGCTGCCGCTCCTGACGTTCGGTCTTCGTGAAGGGCAAGTCTGCGAAGCTGCCCTGTCTCATGCTGATCCAAGCTTCGCTAGGCTCAGGACCCATTGATTGGGCCGGATAGATATGCTCCACCGCACGAAACTGAGCGGTGATATGTCTGATCTC
>NZ_JBHTMU010000079.1:0-2299 GCF_042679605.1 Litorisediminicola beolgyonensis | reverse complement strand
TCGCGAGCTTTCTCGGCAGCCTCGCGGGGCTCCTCTTCGCGCTGTCGCTGACCGGCGGGCCGCTCACGGGCCGGGTCGCGCTCGGCGCGGCGGAGGACCCCGGGGTCCTGCGCGCCGCGCTGATGCACGAGGGCGCCTATCTCGGCGCGCTCGCGGGCCTGCCCTTCGCGCTCTACGCGGTCTGGCGCATGGTGAGATTCGAACGACAACAGGAGAGATCATGAGACTTGAGGGCAAGCGCGCCATCGTGACGGGGGGCGGCTCGGGCTTCGGCGCGGGCATCGTGCGGCGGTTCCTGGCCGAGGGCGCAGAGGTGATGATCGCCGATATCGACCGCGATGCGGCACGCGGCGTGGCGGCCGAGTTCGGCGGGCACGCGCAGGAGGTCGACGTCTCGAACGCCGACAGCGTCGCGGCGATGGTCGCCGCCGCCGAGGACGCGATGGGCGGCGTCGATATCCTCGTCAACAATGCCGGGATCACCCATCTGCCGACCCCGATGGAGGAGATCGCCGAGGACGAGTTCGACCGGGTCTTCGCGGTCAATTGCAAATCCGTCTACCTGACCGCGCGGGCGCTGGTGCCGCGCCTCAAGGCGCAGGGTTCCGGCGCGATCCTCAACATCGCCTCGACCGCGGGCGTGTCGCCGCGCCCGCGGCTCAACTGGTACAACGCCTCGAAGGGCTGGATGATCACCGCGACCCGCGCCATGGCGGTCGAGCTCGCGCCCGCGGGCATCCGGGTGAACGCGCTGAACCCGGTCGCGGGCGAGACGCCGCTCCTGAAGCGCTTCCTCGGCGAGGACACGCCGGAGATGCGCGCCAAGTTCCTCTCCACCATCCCGCTCGGGCGCTTCTCGACCCCCGAGGACCTGGCCAATGCCGCGCTCTATCTCTGCTCGGACGAGGCCTCGATGATCACCGGCGTCTGCATGGAGGTGGATGGCGGGCGATGCATCTGACCGGTCCGGGGCGCGCGCGGACCATGACGCCGCCCCTCTTGCGCTTCTTCTTTTCGAAAAATACGCGGCACAGGCCCCGCCGCCTGGCCGGAGGCCCGGCATGATGCGCCCCGGTCCCCGCAACCTCATCACCGACATCACGGGCCTCACCGTCGGCAATGCCCAAGACGACCGGCTTGTCTCGGGCACCACGGTGCTTCTGGCCGAGCGCCCGATGCCCTGCGCCTGCGTGGTGATGGGCGGCGCGCCCGGCACGCGGGAGACCGATCTCCTGGAGCCCGACAAGCTCGCGCCCGGGGTCGATGCGGTGGTGCTGTCGGGCGGCAGCGCCTTCGGCCTTGCCGCGGCGCAGGGGGTGATGGACGCCCTCCATGCCGAGGGTCGCGGCTTCGCGGTCCTGAGCGCCCGGGTGCCCATCGTGCCCGCGGCGATCCTCTTCGATCTTCTGAACGGCGGCGACAAGGGCTGGTCCGGGAACCCCTACCCGGCGCTCGGGCGCGCCGCCCTGGCGGATTGCGGCGCCGATTTCGCCCTCGGTACCGCGGGCGCCGGGACCGGGGCGCAGACCGCGCAGGTCAAGGGCGGGCTCGGTTCGGCCTCGCTGGTCCTGGAGGACGGCATCACCGTCGGCGCGCTCGTGGCGGTCAACCCGATGGGCTGCGCGCTGACGCCCTCGGGGCGGCATTTCTGGGCCGCGCCTTTCGAGATCGACGCCGAGTTCGGCGGGCTCGGCCCGGACTCCGCGATGGGTCTCCAGCCCCTGCCGCCCAGCGCCAAGAGCGCCGCCATGGCCGCGCTCGGCAACACCACCATCGCCGCCGTCGCCACCGATGCCGCGCTCGACAAGGCCGCGCTGAAGCGCGTCGCCACCGCCGCCCATGACGGCATGGCCCGGGCGCTGGTGCCCTCGCACAGCCCGCATGACGGCGATCTGGTCTTCGCCCTGTCCTCCGAGGCACGGCCCCTGACCGATCCCGCAGCCCAGATCTCGGCCATCGGCCACGCCGCCGCGCTCTGCCTCGCCCGCGCCATCGCCCGCGCGGTGTGGGAGGCTGTGCCCGTGCCGGGCGACACGCTGCCCACCGCGCGCCAGCGGATCGACGAGCGGCGTTAACGCAGCTTCGGCGGCTTGGAAGGATCGCTTCCAGGCGCTGACGGGGCGGCCCGCTCTTGCGGCTCTTCGGGGATCGGCAGGTCGAAGCGCAGCCCGACCCGCGCCAACCGTGCGGCCAGCGGATCGCTGTCGGCGACGAAGGTCACGTCGAGCGCGCCCGCCTCGACGCCCGAGAACACCAGCGCCTCGTTCACCGCGCGCGCCAGCGCCGCCTCGGCACCGGG
>NZ_JBHTMU010000078.1:0-2982 GCF_042679605.1 Litorisediminicola beolgyonensis | reverse complement strand
CGGCGTGGGGCGCCCCGCGCTCGGTCGCGGCGAAGGCGGCCAGATGCTCGGGCGCGGGGTAGGGGCAGCCCTCGCGCCGCATCCACAGCTCAAACGCGGTGACCGCCCGGGTGTGCAGGCCGCGCTCGGGGTGGTGGGTCAGGGGGTGCTTCAGAAGCGCCAGCAGCGTCTCGGCGGTCAGCGGCCCCGACAGCCCCCGCGCCACTTGCCGCAAAAGCCGTCCCGGCGGGGTCTGCAGCGCGGGAAGACCGGCGCTGTCGTCGGGCAGAAGGCCAAAGCGGTCGAGCGCCGCGGTCACCTGCCGCGACAGCATCCGGTCAGGGGTGATCAGCGCCGCGGTCACGCCCTCCGCCGCCGCCTGCCGCAGCCGGAGCGCGATGGCCAGCGCCTCGTCCCGCCGCGTCTGCGCCTCGACCAGCGTGACCCCTTCGGTCGCGCCGCGCAGATCCGCAAGCTTCGGTCCGTCCTCGAACCACTGGTCGGTGACCGGCGCGGGCCGGAGCGCCAGCGAGATCAGCGCGTTGCGCCCCGGCGCGGGCGCCGCCTCGTCGGTCCAGAGCCCCACATCGGTCGGGGCAAGCTCCATCTCCGCCATCAGCCGCGCGAAGCGGTATTGCGGATGATCCTCGCCGCCGAGGCTCCCGGCCTCGGTCAATTGCTGCCAGACATGGCGCGGCATGTCGGTGTCGAAGCCGGGCCAGATCACCGCGCCCTGCGGAAGATGCGCGACGCGGCGCATCAGCTCCTGCGTGGTGCCGCGCGAGCCGGTCGAGCCCGCGAGGATCACAGGGTGCGCGGGCGGCGCGGCCTCCCAGAGCGCGAGCTGCCGCTCCAGCGCCAGGCGCTGCACCGCCGCCGCATCGGGCTCTGCCTCGAGCGTGTCGAAGAAGGGCCGCGCCAGCGTCAGGAAGGCCAGCGCGCGCTGCCAATGGCCCGACTGGTCGGTCACGTCGAGCGCCTCGAGCGCCTCGGGCGAGACCCCTTCGATCTGCATCTCGTCCATCAGGAGCGCGAGGCTGTCGGCCAGGTCGAACAGCGCCGCTTCCGGGGCCAGGTCGGGCTGCGCCTCGAGGAGCTTGGCGATCAGGCCGGTAAGCTCCAGCCGGCGCCTGAGCGCGGGCACCGGCGGTGGCAGCTCGGCGGCCAGACGCGGATCGGCGGGTCCGGTCACGAGCGAGATCCGCGGCAGGAAGCCCGGCGGCCCGGCCTTGAAGATCGTCTCGATCCGCCGTGCCATGCGGTGGGTGTTCACGATCAGCTGCACCCGCGCCATCGCCTCGGGCGGCTCACCTTCCAGCCGCGCCCTGAGCCCGTCGACCAGCGCCCGCGCGAAATCGACGCCCGGCGCAAGCGCGAAGACCCGCGCTCCCGGCTGCGGCTCAAACATCGCGCCCCTCCAGAACCGCCTCGGCCAGCGCGATGCCCTCGGGATGCCCGACATCGCACCAGAGCCCCGCGTAGCTCACGCCGAAAAGCCCGCCCCGCGCCGCCAGGAGATCCCAGGCGCGATTGAGCGAGAACACCTTCGCGTTGATCTCATCGAGGATCGCGGGGTCGAGGATCTGCACGCCGGTATAGACAAAATCGCCGCCCCGGCTCAGTCGCCCGTCCGGCCCGAGCGCGAAATCCCCCGGCGTCTTCCGCCCCACCGCGCGCGCCGTCGGAACGGTCAGCAGAAGCGCGCCCATGCCGTCGCGCCATGCCTCTTCGAGCACCGTAAACGGGTTCGGCCCACGCCAGACCGCATCTGTGTTCGTCGTCGCCAGGGGCCCTGCGCCGAGTCGGGGCAGCGCGGCCTTGAGCCCGCCGCCGGTGTCGAGGATCTCCGGCGCCTCCACCGCCACCGCCACGTCGCGCCCGGCCAGATGCGTCACGATCCGGTCCGCCAGATAATGCGCGTTCACCAGTTTCGGCCCCAGCCCCGCCGCGTCGGCCAGGTCGAGCGTCCGGTCGAGAAGCGTCTCGCCCCCGACCTTGAGAAGCGGCTTCGGGCAATCGCGCGTCAGCGTCCCCATCCGCGTGCCGAACCCGGCGGCAAAGAGCATCACCGGACGGCTCATGCTGCCCCCAGCCGCGCCAGCCGCGCGGGCGTCGGCTCCGGCAGGACCGGCTCCAGAAGCTTGCGCACCGGTGACATGACGGGATGCGCCAGATCGCGCTCCAGATGCGCCCAGACCCGGGGCATGAGCGCCAGGTAGCCGGGCTTCTCCCGCTCCCGCGCCAGCCGCGCGAAGACACCCAGAATGCGCAGGTTCCGCTGCGCGCCAAGGAGCGCCAGCTCGCGGTCCACGGTCTCGGCCGACCGGCCCGCGCCGGTGCAATAGCGACGGATCGCGGCCGCGCGCGCGTCCTCGGACACGTCGCGGCGCGCATCTTCGACGAGGCTGACGAGGTCGTAGCCTTTCGGTCCCGCCAGCGCGTCCTGGAAATCAAGGAGCCCCATGCGCGCGGCCCCCTCGCGCTCCGGCAGCCAGAGCAGGTTCTCGGCGTGATAGTCCCGCAGCACCATCACGCCCTGGTCATCGGCATGTGTCGTCAGCAGCTCGGCAAAGGCGGCCTCCACCTCGCTCTGCGCCCGCGACACATCCGCCCCGAGCGGCGCGACATAGGCGGTGAACGCGAGATCGGTCATCGCTGCGAGCCGAGCTGGTGTGGCGCGCGGAAGCTCCGCCGGAGGCGGCGCGCGGTGCAGGCTCAGAAGCACGTCCACCGCGACCTCGTAGAGCGCAGGCTCCCGTCCGGGCGTGTCGGCGCAGAGCCGTGCCAGGAGCGCGTCGCCCAGGTCCTCGATCAACAATTCGCCCCCCGCCGAGTCCTCGGCCAGGATGCGCGGCGCGCTGAGACCGAGACCCGAGAGATGCCGCGCCAGCCGCGCGAACAGCGCGACGTCGCCCTCGGGGTCCTGCATCAGGATCGCGCGCGCGTCGCCGCGCGCAAGCCGCGTGTAGCGCCGCGCCGAGGCGTCGCCTGCCAGGGGGCGCG
>NZ_JBHTMU010000077.1:0-3908 GCF_042679605.1 Litorisediminicola beolgyonensis | reverse complement strand
TCGCGCGCGGGCTCCGGCGCGGGCGGCTCGGGCGCGGGCTCGGGTTCCGGCACCGGCAGCGCGGCGATGTCCTGCGTGCTTTCCGGGAGCGCCGCGCGCTCTTCGGTCAGCGCGGCAAAATCGGATTCCGAGAGGATGTCGACCTCCTGGAAGGTCACCTCGGGCGGGTCGGAATGAAAGAGGCCGCCAAAGAGCAGCCACGCGAAGACCACCCCGTGACCGGCGAGCGAGACTTTGAGGCCCGTGTCCATGGGCCGCCCCTCAGTTCCCCGAGCCGCCGTCGAGCGTCGGACCGCCGATATCGGTCACGAGCCCGATCGACCCGAACCCGCCGGCATTGAGCGCGCCCATGATCTGGGCGACGGTCTCGTAGGACACCGCCCCGTCGGCGCGCAGGTAGACCCGGTCGTCGGCGCGTTCGGTGGCAATGGCGCGCAGGCGATTCACCAGATCGTCGCGGGCGACCTCGGTGGTCATGATCATCACGGTGCCGTCGGCCGAGACGGTCACCGTCAGCGGCTCCTCGTTGTCCGAGGGCAGCGAGGTCGCGGCGGTCTTCGGCAGCTCCACCGGAACGCCAACGGTCAGAAGCGGCGCGGCCACCATGAAGATGATCAGAAGCACCAGCATCACGTCCACGAAGGGCGTGATGTTGATCTCGGACATCGGCGCGGCGCGGCGGCCGCCGCGTCTGCGGCGTCGTCCGCCCCCGCCGCCCGACTTGATGACCCCGGCCCCCATCTCAGCTGTCCAGCTGGCGCGAGAGGATGGTCGAGAACTCGTCGGCGAAGGCCTCGTAGCCGGAAATCAGCCGGTCGCTGTCGGCGGAGAGCTTGTTGTAGAAAATCACCGCCGGAATGGCGGCGAGAAGACCGAGGCCGGTGGCCAGAAGCGCCTCGGCGATACCGGGGGCCACGACGGCGAGGTTGGTGTTCTGCTGCTGGGCGATCTCGATGAAGGCATGCATGATGCCCCAGACCGTGCCGAAGAGACCGACAAAGGGCGCGGTGGAGCCGACGGTCGCGAGGACCGGCAGGCCCTTCTGCAGATCCTCGGCCTCTTTCTGGATCGCGACATCCATCGAGCGGTCGATCCGGGCCTGCGCTCCGGCGATCAGCCCGCCATCGTCGCGATGCGAGCGCCGCCACTCCATCATGCCCGCGGCGAAGACCCGCTCGTCGCGGCCCGAGGGCTCCATGCCGGTCTGCTCGAAGAGCTCGTCGAGCGGCTCGCCGGACCAGAAGGCGGCGTCGAAGCGCTCGGCCTGGCGGCGGGCCGCCCGGTAGGCGATGAGCTTCTGGACGATGATCGACCACGACCAGATCGAGGCGATCACCAGCGCCAGCATCACGAGTTTCACGGTGAGGGTGGCGCGCGCGAAAAGCGCCCACATGGAGAAATCAATCTCCTGCGCCAGCGCGAGGGTTTCCGTTTCCATCTGCCTGCTCTCTTGCCCTTGGGCCGGACCTCTGTTCGGGCCCGCTTTGCGCCGCTTGATACACCATTCCGCGGCGCCACGCCAACACAATGCCGTGTCGGCGCGCGCAAGGGCGGCTCCGCGCCGATGGGGCGCGGTCAGTGAAGCGGGCGGCGCAGCTCTTCGGGCAGACGCTGGGGCACGCCGTCGAGGGTGACGCAGACCACGGTCACCTCGGCCTGGAAGAGCCGCTCGCCCGCGCGCCGCACCTCCTGGTGCAGGACCAGCCGCGCGCCCGAGGCCTGCGCGGTCTCGGTCACCACGTCGAGCTCGTCGTCGAAGCGGGCGGGCGCAAGGAAATCGCTTTCGATCCGGCGGACGACGAAGACCCGGCCCGCATCGCGCAGGGCGTTCTGGTCGATGCCGAGGCTGCGGACCCAGTCCGAGCGGGCGCGCTCGATATAGCGCAGGTAATTGGCGTGGTAGACGATGCCCGCCATGTCGGTGTCTTCGTAATAGACCCGGACCGGGAAATGATGCGCCATGTCGCGGACCTCTCGTCGCTGCCTCACCCTTCGCGCCTAGCGGTGGGCGGGGCGCTCCGCAACCCTCAGGCGGGAGGCGGCGCCGCGGCGAGCCGCGCGGCAAGCCGCAGCGCGTGCGAGGGGTCCTGCGCCACGGCGGGCATCACCGGATCGTAGGCGGCCCGGATCAGCGCCGCGATCTCGGGGCGGAGGACGACGCGCCCGTCGCCAAGCTGACCGAGCGCCGAGCGGTCGCGGAAGGCGGTGTCGGACCAGAGGAGCATGGTCTGCACGACCTGCGACAGCGCCAGCGTCTCGGCCGGAACCGCGGAGAGCTGGTCGTCCATCTTCAGGAACACGAATGAGGCGCGGATCGCGCCGGCCTCGTCGAAGCGGAAGACCCGGTACTGGTTGGCCTCCGCGGCCTCGAGCCGGTCGACCAGCGGGGCCAGCCCCTCGATCAGCCGGTCGAGATTGGGCACGCCCAGAAGCTCCTGCCAGTCGCGGAAGAAGAACACCATGAGATTGGCGCCGAGCTCGGGATCGGTCTCGGCGATCTCGTGCCCGGCCATCTGGCAGACCGCTTCGAGCGCTCCCTTGAATGTGGCGAGCGTCGCATCCTCGACGCCGAAGACGACCGGGGCCAGCGGGCGGCCCCAGCGGGCGCAGAGATAGCTGCCATCGGCGCGGGTGAAGAGCGGTTCGATCTCGTCTTTCGTCATCATGCGGCGCGGTCTGGCACGGCGCCCGGCGCGGCGCAAGCGGCTGGGACGGGAGCGAGGGGGCCGTCTGCCCCCTCGCGCTCCCCCGAGCGGTATTTGGAAAAAGAAGAAGCTGGGGGGTCAGTCGAAAAGCGTCGACTGTCCCGGCGGCTGGGGGGCCGGAAGGCCGAGATGGGTCCAGCCCTTCTGCGCCAGCATCCGGCCGCGCGGGGTGCGCGCGATCAGGCCCTGTTGCAGGAGATAGGGTTCGATCACCTCCTCCAGCGCATCGCGGCTTTCCGAGAGCGCGGCCGAGAGCGTTTCGATGCCGACCGGGCCGCCGGCGTAGTTCTCGGCGATGAGCGCGAGATAGCGGCGGTCGGCGCCGTCGAGACCGAGGATGTCGACGCCGAGACGGGTCAGCGCGTTGTCGGCCAGTTCGCGGGTGATCGTGCCGTCGCCCTCGACCACGGCGAAATCGACGACGCGGCGGAGGAGCCGCCCGGCGATGCGCGGCGTGCCGCGGGCGCGGCGCGCGATCTCGCGCGCGCCTTCGGGATGGGCGGTGACGCCGAGCTTCGCGGCGTTGCGCGACACGATCAGGTCGAGCTCTTCGACCGTGTAGAATTGCAGCCGCGTCGGGATGCCGAAGCGGTCGCGGAGCGGCGTGGTCAGGAGACCGAGCCGCGTCGTGGCGCCCACAAGCGTGAAGGGCTGAAGCTCGATCCGGACGGTGCGCGCGGCGGGGCCCTCGCCGATCACGAGGTCGAGCTCGTAATCCTCCATCGCCGGGTAGAGCACCTCTTCTACCGCCGGGTTCAGGCGGTGGATCTCGTCGATGAAGAGCACGTCGCGCGCTTCGAGATTGGTCAGGATGGCGGCGAGATCGCCCGCCTTGGCCAGAACCGGACCCGAGGTCATGCGGAAATTGACGCCGAGCTCGCGGGCCATGATCTGCGCGAGCGTCGTCTTGCCGAGGCCAGGGGGGCCGTGAAACAGCGTGTGATCCATCGCCTCGCCGCGCTGGCGGGCCGATTGCAGGAAGACGCGCAGGTTCGAGCGCGCCTCGGCCTGGCCCACGAACTCGTCGAGCGAAAGCGGGCGCAGCGCGCGGTCGCGGTCCTCGGCCTGCGGTTCGGGCCGCATCAGGGGATCGGGCGTGCTCATGCCGGGGCCAGGCGTTTCAGGGCGGCGCGGATCAGCGTCGGCGTATCGGCGTCAGGATCGGCCCCGGCGGCCTCGGCCACCGCCTGCGCGGCCTCGCCC
>NZ_JBHTMU010000076.1:0-5195 GCF_042679605.1 Litorisediminicola beolgyonensis | reverse complement strand
CGCGCGGGCCGGGACGGCGGCCCTGGACGAGGGCGCGGCGCAGCTCGCCACGCTCGAGATCGGCGGCCGCACGGTGCTCCTGGCCGCGACCGGCGGCGATGCGCAACTGCAGAGCTTCGCGCTGGGAAAGACCGGCGGCATCGCCGCCCGCGACACGCTCGGCGCCGAAGAGGGGCTGTCGCTGATGCAGGGCGTCAGCGCGCTCGAGACCGTCACCGCCTTCGGGCAGAGCTTCGCCATTCTCGCCTCGCGTCCGCTGACCGGCGACAGCGGCGCGCTGAGCGTGGTGCGGATCGATGCCGAGGGCGGGCTCACCGTCACCGATCACCTGATCGACGGGCTGGAGACGCGGTTCGGCGCGGTCTCGGCGCTGGCCGTGGCGCGGTTCGGCGACGAGCTGCGGGTCCTGGCAGGCGGCGGCGACGACGGCGTGAGCCTGTTCTCGCTGACCGAAAGCGGCCGTCTCGTGCATCGCGAGACGCTGGCCCATGACACCGGGTTGGGGCTTGCCAATGTCGAGGCGCTGGCCATGGTCGCGACCGAGGCCGGTCTCGAGGCGGTCGCGGCGAGCCAGGCGGCGGCGGGTCTCAGCCGCTTCAAGATCGCGGTGACGGGCGTGACCCGCGAGGGCGGTGCGGGCGCCGAGAGCCTTGTCGGCACGCGGGGGGACGACCTGCTGATCGACGGGGCGGGAGCGGACCGGATGGAGGGGCGCGACGGCGCCGATCGCTTCGTGCTGATCCATGACGGCGCCCGCGACGTGATCGCCGATTTCGAGCTCGGCCGCGACGTGATCGACCTGAGCTACACGCCGATGTTTTACGACACGCGCGAGGTGGTGATCCATGAGACCGCCACCGGTGCGCGGATCACCGTGCGCGGTGACGTCACCGAGATCTGGAGCGCCGATGGCCGGACGCTCGACGAGGAGCTGCTGCGCGGCGCGCTGGAGATCGCCGGGACCCGGCCGCCGCGCCTGGAGCGGGTGGGCGATCAGCCCGATCCCGAGCCCTGGCCGGAAAACCCCTTTCCCGCACCGTCGAGCTGGGCTCCGAACGCGCCCGCGCCGACGCCCGAGGCCGACGAGGGGCCGGGGCCCTTCGAGCCGCTGCGCGAGGCCTATGACAGCGCCCAGGAAGCCGAGGACGCGGCAAAGGACGCGGCCGGGCGGCCCTCCGGGTCGACACGGGACGAGGACACTGATCAGGAGCCGACACCGGCCCCGGCCCCGGCGCCGCGTCCGGCTCCGACCCCCGCCCCCGAGGCGCCCGAGCCGACCTATGTGCCGCGCCCGGGGCTGACCCTGAAGGGCAAGGGCAAGGATGACGACCTGATCGGCCGCGATCGCGACGACAAGATCGCGGGCAAGGGCGGCGACGACAGCCTGGACGGGCAGGGCGGCAACGACACGCTTCTGGGCGGCAAGGATGACGACCTGCTCAAGGGCGGCGCGGGCGACGACCTGCTCAAGGGGTCCGCGGGCAATGACCGGCTCGTGGGCGGCGACGATGACGACGTGCTCAAGGGCGGCAAGGACGACGACACGCTCCTGGGCGGTGCAGGCGACGATGTGATCAAGGCCGCCAAGGGCAATGACTGGATGGATGGCGAGGCGGGCGACGACCTGCTCGCGGGCGGTGGCGGCAATGACGGGCTGCGCGGCGGTGCGGGCGACGACCGGATGAACGGCGGTGGCGGCGACGATATCCTCCTGGGCGAGGATGGAGCCGATGTGATCACAGGCAAGGCCGGGCGCGACCGGATCACCGGCGGTACCGGCGACGATATCCTCTCGGGTGGCAAGTCGGGGGATGTCTTCGTCTTCCGCGCAGGCGAGGGGCAGGATGTGATCACGGATTTCCGCTCCGGCCAGGACGTGCTCGAGCTGGAGATGGGCGCGCGCAAGCTGAAGGCGCTGATCGACCATGCCGATGCCGACGGGCTCTGGCTCGACTGGGACAGTGGCGGCGTGCTGCTGGAAGGGGTGAAGGCCCGCGATTTCGATGCCGGCGACGTGACCTTCGTCTGATCCCGGGTCCGGAGGCCGACCCCGAACGCAAACGGGCCCGGGAGCGGCTGCTCCCGGGCCCGTCTTGTCGCCCGCAAGGGGCGGAGATCAGAGAAAGGAGATGTCGTCGGCCAGGGCGGACAGGTCGTCCTCGCCCTTGAAGCAGATCTCGTCGCCATCGCCGAAATCGAGGATGATGTTGCCGCGCTTGACCTCGCCATACGTGTCGACCACCTCGTCGGCGCTCATCCCGCCGCCCCAGAGATCGGCGTCGAGCAGCAGGGTGTCGTCGCCGAGGTCGAACTTCTTGATCTTGTCGGAGCCGTCGCCGTCGCGGAAGACGAAGATGTCGCTGCCCTTCTGACCGATCACGACGTCGTTGTCGGCACCGCCTTCGAGCCGGTCGCGGCCGCCGCCGCCCTTGAGCTTGTCGCGGCCCGCACCGCCCAAAAGCGTGTCGTTGCCGCCCTGGCCGATCAGCTTGTCGTTGTCGTCGCCGCCCGAGAGCGTGTCGTCGCCCTTCTGGCCCTTGATCTTGTCGCGGCCCGCGCCGCCTTCGGCCGCGTCGTCGCCCTTGCCGGTGTTGATCGTGTCATCCCCGGCGCCGCCGTCGATGACGTTGTCGCCGTCATTGCCTTCGAGCGTTTCATCGGCGCTGCCGCCGGTCAGGTCGAGATCGTCCACGCCCAGGAGGCAGGCGCCCCCGGCGTTGCCGGACTGGATCACCAGATCGACGGAGCTGGCCAGCATGTCGCCCACCAGGTCGAGCTTGGCATTGCCCCCCGAGAGGTCGATCTGCACCTGCGCCTCGCCGCCCGACCAGCCGACCATGATCTCGGTCATCTCGGCCGCCAGTTCGAGCGCGTAGCCGCCCGCCCGCGCGGTTTCGGCCACGTCCGAGCCGCTCTGGAAGATCACCCCGCCGCGGCCTTCGCCCATCGAGTAGAACTCGTCGCGGTCCGCATCGTCATAGGCCACGCCCGTGACAAAGGCGGACCGGCCCGAGACGGCGTAGTTCTGGGTGATCATCGCGGCGTTATAGCCGTTGAAATCGCCCTCCTCGAGGGCAATGCCGATCTCGCGATACTCGTCCTTGAGGATGTTCTTGCGGTGGCTGGCGCTCAGCATCAAGTCGCGATGCGAGCTTTCGACCGCGGCCTCGATATCGACCGCGCCGGTCGAGCCGGACCAGGCGAGGTTCTCGCCGCTTTTCCAGGAGCCGGTGAAGTTATAGCCGGCCTCGCGCATGCGATCGTTCGAGGAGGAGCCGCCCGCGCCGGTATGGCTGAACACGTCGTTGTCCAGCATCCAGCCGGAATGGGCCTGGGACGAGGCGTGCAGAAGCGCCTCGGGGGCCAGGACCTGTTTGGTCTGGGTGGACAGGGTGCCCGCGGGCAGGTCGTCATTGACCGAGGAGATGTCGTAGCGCTTGATCTCGCCCTTGGGGTCGAGGCGGGCACGGTTGACCAGCTCCAGCATATACTGTTCGGCAGCCGAAAATGTCATTCGCAGATAGTCCTTGTTCTGCTCGTTTTTGTCGTAACCGCCCAAGGGAAACGGTCCGCGATCACCATGCAAAATCCCCCAGAGCATGGCAAAGGCAGCACCATCCCACGGGCAGAACCTTGCCGAAGTAAGCGCATCAATGCGGCGAGACTTTGGAGCGGATGCGCAGGTTCCGTGACGTCTCGACGGGGCCGTTGTCGTCGCGCGGAGGCTGTGACAGACCCTTCAAGGACTGAGCGAGGACAGGCGATGAAGATTCTTTTCGTGGGCGCGGGGCTCTCGGGCGCGGTGACGGGACGGGCGCTGGCCGAGGCCGGGCACGAGGTCACGGTGATCGACGGGCGCGACCATATCGCCGGCAATTGCCACACGGTGCGCGATCCCGAGACCGGCGTCATGGTGCATGTCTACGGCCCGCATATCTTCCACACCGACGATGCGGGCGTCTGGGACTACGTCACCCGCTTCATGGCCTTCAGGCCCTACAAGAACCGGGTCAAGACCACGAGCCGGGGCGAGGTGTTCTCCTTGCCGATCAACCTCCACACCATCAACCAGTTCTACCGCAAGACCTTCCGCCCCGAGGAGGCGCGCGCCTTCATCGCCGAGCAGGCCGATACCTCGATCGAGGACCCGCAGACCTTCGAGGAGCAGGCGCTGCGCTTCGTCGGGCCCGATCTCTACGAGGCCTTCTTCAAGGGCTATACCGAGAAGCAATGGGGCTGTTCGCCGACCGAGCTTCCGGCCTCGATCCTCAAGCGCCTGCCGGTGCGGTTCAACTACGACGACAACTACTTCTTCCACCGGTTCCAGGGCATGCCCGAGGAGGGCTATACCGAGATGGTCGCCCGCATCCTCGACCATCCCGGCATCACCGTGACGCTAGGGACCTGGTACGAGCCCGCGATGGCCGAGGATCATGACCACGTCTTCTGGTCGGGGCCGCTCGATGGCTATTTCGGCTACGAGTTGGGGCGTCTCGGCTACCGCACCCTCGATTTCGAGCGCTTCACGGCCCAGGGCGACTGGCAGGGCACGGCGGTGATGAATTACGGCGACCGCGACGTGCCCTGGACGCGGATCACCGAGCACAAGCATTTCTCGCCCTGGGAAGAGCACGAGGGCTCGGTGCTCTACCGCGAGTTCTCGCGCGAATGCGGGCCCGAGGACATTCCCTACTACCCGATCCGGCTGGTCGAGGAGAAGGAGATGCTGGGCGCCTATGTCGCCCGCGCCGAGGCCGAGACCGGCGTCACCTTCATGGGCCGGCTCGGCACCTACCGCTATCTCGACATGGACGTGACCATCCGCGAGGCGCTCGACACCGCCGCGCTCTTCCTCGCCCGCACCGGCGCGGGCGAGCCGATGCCCGCCTTCGTCAAATCGCCGCTCTGAGCGTCTCGATATAGGCGCCGAGGCGGCGGTCGACCTGGCCGGGGCGGTGGCGGATCTGGCGCCAGCGCTCCGAGAAATCGGGCGGATCGGTGATCTGGCCCTTGCGCCGGATGGTCCAGCGCCTCCAGAGCATCGGGTCGCGGGCGAGCGCCGCGGCCACCCGGTCGGCGGCGGCGGTGAGCCGGGCGCGCTGTACGTCGGAAAAGACGGTCTCGGGCCGGGGATCGAGCGGTGTCTCGGGGCCGGTCCCGGAGGCCGCGGCGAGGGCGGCGGTGCAGGGGCCGTC
>NZ_JBHTMU010000075.1:0-5653 GCF_042679605.1 Litorisediminicola beolgyonensis | reverse complement strand
GCATGCGCCGCGCCGCCCTCGGCGCGCACGCGCAGGGTCGCCGCAAGCCGGTCGGCGGGCCGGGCGATCCGCTGGTCGAGCACAAGCCAGAAGAGCGCCGCCGTGATGAGCAGCAGGAAGGCGGCCAGAACGAAGGCCCCGAGCGCCGCGGTGCCGGCGATCTCGCCCCGCGTCACGCCAAGCCAGAGCGGCAGGCCCGAGACCGCGATCAGGACCAGGGCGAAGGTCCCGCAGAGGATCAGAAGACCGGGACGCATCGAGCCGCGCATCGGTCTCAGACCCGCGTGCACACGGCCGAGACGATCACGTCATCGGCACCGACATCGCGCCAGACCGGCGCGCCGCCATCGCCGCGCAGGGGCTCCGCCCGCCGTCCGCCGGGGCAATCCACCATGACCTGCAGTGACTGCGTCGCGCGCCAGCGACCGAAGAAGTAGAGATCGGCCATGTAGAGCCCCTCGGTCGCCTCGTTGGCGCGCAGGTTGGCGGTGTCGAGCGCGATGAAGCGCTCGGTCATCGGCACCGCGTAGGTCCAGGGGCGCCACCAGACCGGGCGGCGGACGCTGTCGGCCACCACCATGCCCTCGGGCAGGCCCGCGACGGTGCGGCCGTACCAGCCGTATTCCGACGACACGGTCACGCCCAGCATCGCGGCGCCCGCGGCAAGCGGGACCAGCCAGCGCGGACCGCCGGTCAGTTTCATGATCAGCATCATCACGCCCGCGCCGGCGAAACCGGCCACGATCACGGCGAAAAGCTCAAACGCCATCTGTCTCCTCCCGCGTCCTCCCCGACGCGTCTATCCCAGCATTCCCCGGCCATGACCGAGGGCCGATTGCAGCCCTTTGACCACCACGAACGCGTCGCGCAGATGCGAGCGATCAAAATCCGAAAGTGTCGACGGGGCAAGGTAGTTATCCGGTGCCTCGCCATTGCCGATCCGGGTGCATTGATGCTCGAGCCGGGTCTCGGCGATGAGGTCATAGGCATCCAGCAACCCCTGTCCGCCCGATTGCGACAGAAGGCCCCGGGCGCGCGCCTCCTCGATCCGGCGGCGGGTGTTGACAGCTGTCAACGCTCCCCGGATCGCGTAGACCCGCGCGAGATCGGTGATCGGCACGACGCCATTGTGCTTGAGATCGAGCGTGTTCTTGTGCTCGCCCGAGCGGATCGTCGCGAAGCTCCGGATCAGGCCCAGCGGCGGCTGATGCTTGAGGCTGTTCGAGATCATGTGGCTGACGAAGATCGAATTCTTCGAGGCGTCCTCGAGCGTGTCGTGCTGGAGCGCGTCGAAGAGCGCCAGCTCGCCGCCGATGGGGCGCAGGTCGAACATGACCGACGCGAGCATCTGCGCTTCGGGAACGGGGCGGTTGATCCAGCGGTGGAAATAGTCGCGCCAGACCCGCACCGGCTGGCACCAGCGCGGGTTCGTGGCCATCATGTCGCCGGGGCAATAGACGTAGCCGCAGGCATGAAGCCCGTCCGAGATGAAGCGCGCGAACTCGGCGAACCACTCCAGATCGGCCTCGGTCGCGTCGTCCGAGAGGATCAGGCAGTTGTCCTGGTCGGAGACGCCGGTCTGCTCCTGCCGTCCCTGGCTGCCGCAGGCGCACCAGACGTAACGCACCGGCGCGTCGCCCTGGGCGTCATGGGCGAGTTTCAGGAGCCTCCGCGTCGCGGCATCGGCGATATCGGTGATGAGCCGCGTCACCACGTCGTGGCGCAGGCCGGAGGCCACGAGCTGCACGAGCAGTTGCGGGATGCGCGCGGTGACCTCGGCCATCGCCTCGACCGTGTCGCAATGCACGATCTCCGACACGATTTCGGCCGAGCTGACCGCCTGCCAGCGCGTCAGGTCGGTCTGGGTGACGATGCCCACGAGCCTGCCGCCCTCGGTCACGGGCAGGTGTCCGATGCGGCGCTCGACCATCATGTGCAGCACGTCCGATCCCAGCGCCTGGGGCGGCAGGGTGATCGGATCGGCGGTCATGATCTCGGAGACCGGCGTGCCGCCCGACCGGCCCTCGGCCACGATCCTGGCCGAGAGGTCGCGGATGGTGACGATCCCGGTCAGGGTGTCGCCTTCGGTGATGCAGAGCGAGGAGACGCCCGCGTCGTGCATCCTCCGGGCCGCGTCCTGCGCGGTGGTGTCAGGGGGCGCCGTGACCAGCCGCCGCGACATCAGCGTCTCGACCCGGCTCGTGGCCAGATCGGCGCGGCGCGGGCGGTCCTTGCGGGCGCGGTCGAAGAAGCGGCGCGCGGTCTCGTGGCTGTCGATCAGCGCGCGGAAGCTCTCGGCGGGGAGGATGAGAAGCTCGGTCGCCTGCGTCGCCGTCGCGGTGGTGGCGGCGAGCCCGTCGCGCGCCAGACCGCGCTCTCCGAAACTGTTGCGGGGGCCGAGGATCGAGACCGGCGCGCCGTATTCGTCGCGCACCTCGATCTCGCCCCGGCGCACGATATAGAGGCCGGTCAGCGGCACGCCGAAGCTGTAGACCGTGTCGCCCTCGGAATAGCTCTGGGTGGTGATCTCGGCGGCGAGCGCCTGCCGCGCGTCGGGCGGCAGATCGGCATAGGGCTGCAGCGTCTCGAGGAACTCGGCCAGCGCGGTCTCGGTGCCTGTCATCGCGATCCTGTACTTGGGGTTCGGCGGCTCTCGGCGGCTCGAAAAAGAAACGGTCCCGCCCGTCAGGGTAACGGAGCGGAACCGGAAGAAAAGGGCAGGGCAGCCGCGCCGCCCTGCCCGGAGGGATCAGTGATCCTGAGCGGCTCCCGCACCACGCGGCACGCGCACGCTTTCCACCAGGTCCTTGATGTGATCCGGAACCGGCTTGGTCATGCCCGACACCACATAGGCGACGAGGAAGTTGAGCGCTGCGCCCACCGCGCCGAAAGAGGTCGACTTGATGGTGCCCAGAAGCGGGTCGGCATCCGTGAACGAATTGGTGTCCGGGATGAAGAACCAGCCCTTGTGCAGGAAGATGTAGATGAGCGTGGTCAGGAGACCCGTCAGCATGCCCGCAACCGCGCCGCGATTGTTCACCTTGGTCGAGAAGATGCCCATCATCAGCGCCGGGAAGATCGACGAGGCCGCGAGACCGAAGGCCAGGGCCACCGTCTGCGCCGCGAAGCCCGGCGGGTTGAGACCCAGATAGGTCGCGACCGCGATCGAGACCGCCATTGCCACCCGGGCCGACATCAGCTCGCCCTTCTCCGAAATCGACGGGTTGATCTGACCCTTGATCAGGTCGTGACTGACCGCCGAGGAGATCGCGAGCAAGAGACCGGCGGCGGTGGAGAGCGCGGCGGCGATACCTCCGGCGGCCACCAGACCGATCACCCAACCGGGAAGGTTGGCGATCTCGGGGTTGGCAAGAACGAGGATGTCGCGGTTGAAGTTGGTCAGCTCGTTGCCGCTCCAACCGGCTTCTTCCGCGCGGGCCTGCATGTCGGGATCGGCGTCATTGTAGTACTGGATCCGGCCATCGCCGTTCTCATCCGTCCAGCCGAGAAGACCGGTCTGCTGCCAGGTGCGCATCCAGTTATACTCGTCCGCGGTCTCGATCGTCTCGACCGAAACAGCCTCGCCCTGCGTGCCCTCGGGCCACATCAGCTCGGTGATGTTGAGCCGTGCCATCGCGCCAACCGCCGGGGCGGTGAGGTAGAGAAGGGCGATGAAGACCAGCGCCCAGCCCGCCGACCAGCGTGCATCGGCGACGCGGGGAACGGTGAAGAAGCGCATGATGACGTGGGGCAGACCGGCGGTGCCGATCATCAGCGTCAGCGTGAACAGGAGCATGTTGAACGTATCGCCGTTATGCGCCGTGTACTCGTTGAAGCCAAGCTCGGTCAGGGTCGCATCCAGACGCTCCAGAAGCGGCACGCCCGAGCCGGTGTGCTCGCCGAAGAGGCCGAGCGGCGGCAGCGGATTGCCGGTCAGTTGCAGCGAGATGAAGACCGCCGGGATGGTGTAGGCGAGGATCAGCACGACATACTGGGCGACCTGCGTATAGGTCACGCCCTTCATGCCGCCGAACACCGCGTAGGCGAAGACGACAACGGCACCCAGGATGAGGCCGGTGGTGCTGTCCACCTCGAGGAAGCGACCGAAGGCCACGCCGACGCCGGTCATCTGACCGATCACGTAGGTGATTGACGCGATGATCAGGCAGATCACGGCCACCAGGCGCGCGGTCGGGCTGTAGAACCGGTCGCCGATGAACTCGGAGACGGTGAACTTGCCGAACTTGCGCAGGTAGGGCGCGAGCAGGAGCGCGAGCAGCACGTAGCCGCCGGTCCAGCCCATCAGGAAGGTCGAGTTGTCATAGCCCACGAAGGCGATGAGACCCGCCATCGAGATGAACGACGCCGCGGACATCCAGTCCGCGCCCGTGGCCATGCCGTTCAGGACCGGATGCACCCCGCGACCCGCGGCATAGAAATCCGAGGTCGAGCCGGCGCGGGCCCAGATGGCGATGCCGATATAGAGCGCGAAGGACGCGCCCACGAAGATGATGTTGATGACTGTCTGATCCATCTGGCTCACTCCTCGTCCACGCCGAATTTCCGGTCGAGGCTGTTCATGCGCCAGGCGTAGAAGAAGATCAGCGCCAGGAACACGAGGATCGAGCCTTGCTGGGCGAACCAGAAGCCGAGATCCGTGCCACCTACTTCGATGCCCGCCAGGAGCGGTCTCAGCAGGATGGCAAAGCCGAAGCTCACCAGCGCCCAGATGATCAGGCTGCCGATGATGAGACGGACATTGGCCTTCCAGTAGGCCTTGCCGTCGGTTTGAATCTTATCCGCCATATCTGCGGGTCCTCCTCTTGTCTTCTATCTGTCTCGAACGGCGGCCCCTCCAGCCGCCCTGGGACCGGCCCTCAGGCCGATACCCGTGTCACGATCGCGGCGAGGTCGTCCGCGATGGTCTCGATCTCGCCCATCGCATCGATGCGGACGAGTTTGCCCTTGGCGTCGTAGAACGCGATCAGGGGCGCCGTTTGCTCGTGATAGGCCTTGAGGCGCGAGCGCACCGTCTCGGCGTTGTCGTCGGCGCGGCGGGTCATCTCGGTGCCGCCGCACTGATCGCAGACGCCGTCCGTCTCGGGCGTCTTGAAGCTGTCGTGGTAGCCCTCGCCGCACTTGGCGCAGGTGAAGCGGCCGGAGACGCGCTCGACCATCGCTTCGTCGTCGACCTCGAGGCTGACCGCGGCGGAGAGCTCCTGGCCCTTGCGGGACAGAAGGCCGTCCAGCGCCTCGGCCTGGCCGGTGGTGCGTGGGAAGCCGTCGAGGATCACGCCCTTGGCGGTGTCGGGCTGGTCGAGCCGGTCCGACAGGATCGCCAGCACGATCTCGTCCGAGACGAGATCGCCGCGCTGCATCACCGCCTTGGCCTCGCGGCCTGCCTCGGTGCCCTCCTTGACCGCGGCGCGCAGCATGTCGCCGGTCGAGAGCTGCACGAGGCCGAAGCGCTGTTCGAGCTTGCGGGCCTGGGTGCCTTTCCCGGCCCCGGGGGGGCCGAGAAGGATGAGGACCGGCGGGGTGTCGGGCGTCGTCGTGCCGTCCATCACGCGTCCTTCCTGTTCTGCCGATTTTCGATGAGGTCGTCGACGACCTCGGGTTCGGCGAGGGTGGAGGTGTCGCCGAGGGAGCCGTA
>NZ_JBHTMU010000074.1:0-5921 GCF_042679605.1 Litorisediminicola beolgyonensis | reverse complement strand
CCGCGACGTGGCGGAGGCCCCGGCTGCGAAACCCGCCGAGGCCGCTCCGGCTCCGGCGGTGACCGAGGCGCCCGCCGCCAAGGTCGCGGCTCCCGCGGCCAAGGCTGCGCCGAAACCGGCGAAGGCCAAGGCTGCGCCCAAGGCAAAGGCCAAGCCCGCCAAGGCGAAGCCGGTGGCCAAGACCGCCGAGCCTACGCCCGTGGCGAAGCCGGTTGCGAAGACCGTCGAGCCGACGCCCGCAGCGAAAACCGCCGAGGTGACGCCTGAAGCGAAGCCCGTCGAGGCGAAGCCGGTGGCGAAAACCACCGAGGCCAAGCCTGCGGCCAAGCCGGTGACGACCGAGCCCGTGGCGAAGACCGCGGAGGCCAAGCCGGTCGAGACCAAAGCCAAGCCGGAGCCGGTGGCACAGACCAAGGCGACCCCGGCGCAGGCCCCCAAGGCGCCCGAGACCAAGGTGGTCGCGGCCGAGGCCCAGACCGTGGCCAAGGTGGCCTCGAAGGAGCCGAAAGCCGGGACGGCCAAGGCCAAGAGCGCGCCCAAGGTCAAGGCGGCGGAGGCTCCGGCCGCGGTGACCACCCGCAGCCCGGCGCCGGTCGAGACGCCGAAGTCGCGGGGCCGCAAGCGGCCGTCGATGCCGCCCGCGCTGCCCGAGCGCAGCTCCGGCAGCGCCGACTGAGACCGACCAGACCGGCGCGGGCCTAGACCCAGAGGCCCGCGCCCCCAAGTTGAAGGACAGGCCGATGCCCGCCACGATCTCCCGCGCCGATTATGCCGCGATGTTCGGTCCCACCACGGGCGACCGCCTGCGGCTGGCCGATACCGACCTGATCATCGAGGTCGAGCGCGACCTGACCGCCGAGGCGGTGGGCGCGGCGATGAACGGTGGCAGCGGCGCGAACGCGGCGGTCTACGGCGAAGAGGTCAAGTTCGGCGGCGGCAAGGTCATCCGCGACGGCATGGGCCAGAGCCAGGCCACCCGCGCCGAGGGTGCGGTGGACACGGTGATCACCAACGCGCTCGTCGTCGACCATTCCGGCATCTACAAGGCCGATATCGGCCTGCGCGACGGGCGCATCGCCGCCATCGGCAAGGCCGGCAATCCCGACACCCAGCCGGGCGTCAACATCATCGTCGGCCCCGGCACCGAGGCCATCGCGGGCGAGGGGCGCATCCTCACCGCCGGGGGCTTCGACAGTCATATCCATTTCGTCTGCCCGCAGCAGATCGAGGACGCGCTGCATTCGGGCCTGACCACCATGCTGGGCGGCGGCACCGGCCCCGCGCATGGCACGCTGGCCACGACCTGCACGCCCGGGCCCTGGCATATCGGGCGGATGCTGCAGGCGGCGGATGCGTTCCCGATGAACCTCGCCTTCGCGGGCAAGGGCAATGCCTCGCTCCCGGCGGCGCTGGTCGAGCAGGTCACCGCGGGCGCCTGCGCGCTGAAACTGCACGAGGACTGGGGCACGACCCCCGGCGCCATCGACTGCTGCCTCTCGGTGGCCGACGACATGGACGTGCAGGTGATGATCCACACCGACACGCTGAACGAGAGCGGCTTTGTCGAGAACACCGTGAAGGCCCTGAAGGGCCGCACCATCCACGCCTTCCACACCGAGGGCGCGGGCGGCGGGCATGCGCCCGACATCATCAAGATCTGCGGCGAGGCGCATGTGCTGCCCTCCTCGACCAACCCGACGCGGCCCTACACCGTGAACACGCTCGAAGAGCATCTCGACATGCTGATGGTGTGCCACCACCTCGACAAGCGGGTGCCCGAGGACGTGGCCTTCGCCGAGAGCCGCATCCGGCGCGAGACCATCGCAGCCGAGGACATCCTGCACGACATGGGCGCCTTCTCGATCATCGCGTCGGACAGCCAGGCGATGGGGCGCGTGGGCGAGGTGATCATCCGCACCTGGCAGACAGCCGACAAGATGAAGAAGCAGCGCGGGCGGCTCTCGGAGGAGACCGGCGAGAACGACAATTTCCGGGTGCGCCGCTACGTGGCGAAATACACCATCAACCCCGCCATCGCGCATGGCATCGCGCATGAGATCGGATCCATCGAGGTCGGCAAGCGCGCCGACCTGGTGCTCTGGTCGCCCGCCTTCTTCGGGGTGAAGCCCGAGATGGTGCTGATCGGAGGCACCATCGCGATGGCGCAGATGGGCGATCCGAACGCCTCGATCCCGACGCCGCAGCCGGTCTATTCGCGCCCGATGTTCGGCGCCTATGGCCGCGCGGTGGAGCGGGGCGCGGTGACCTTCGTCTCGGAAGCCGCGCTGGCCGAGGGGATCGGGCAGAGCCTCGGGCTTGCCAAGACCTGCCTCGCGGTCCGCAACACCCGCGGGATCGGCAAGAAGGACCTGATCCTGAACGACGCCACGCCCGAGGTCGAGGTCGATCCCGAGACCTACGAGGTGCGCGCAAACGGCGAGCTTCTGACCTGCGAGCCGGCCTCGGAACTGCCGATGGCGCAACGCTATTTCCTGTTTTGACCCGCCGGAGAGCCATGCACTTGCTGCATCGCAGCATTGTGGTTTTCACTGTTGGGGTGCGTTCTCAAACTGCTTACTTCTTGGGCAACCGACGAACCGAAATGGACAAACGGACCCAGACCAATGGCACAGAGTGCTCCCATCAAGACGACCCGCCGCTCGCTTCTCGAGATCGTGGGTCAGTTCATCGCCGAAAACGACCCGCGCTACGGTCGGTTTTCGCTGCTCTCGAAGCTGCGCGACTCCGATCTGAAGCGCTTCGGCCTCAATCGCGCCGCGCTGGTGCGGAAGGCCTGCGCGCATCGCGCCTATGCCTGATCTCGACGGGCTCCGGGGCGCGCGCCATGCGAGGCGCGCAACCCGGGGCTGACGAGATGGCAGTTTTGCCTTCGGGGAGAAAGGCTTACCCTGCTTCACAAGGGAGGAAACCGGATCTGACCCAGAGAGAGGTTTCCAATGGCTTATACGACACTCACTCAAGCACCCGCCGGTCGCTCCCGCTTCGCGGAGTTCTGGCGCAACCTCGGCGACGTCTACATGCGCTACGCCGAGACCAAGGCCCGGCTGCCGCAGATCCGCGCGCTCGAGGCCAAGACCGACGCCGAACTGGCCGAGATGGGCCTGACGCGCGACGACATTCCGCGGCACGTCTTCCGCGACCTTTGGTACATCTGACCAGGCTCCGGGGGCGCGCATGAGCGCCGCCCCCGACCTGATCGCCCGGGCCTATCACGGGCATGCGCATGGCACCCCCGCGGGGCGCGCCGTGCTCGATTACGAAGCGCGGTTCCTCCGCCGCCGGGTGATCACGCTCGAGGATGGCCGGCGGCTTCTGGCGGATCTCGCGCAGACGACCTCGCTCGACCAGGGCGGGGTCTTGCTGTGCGAGGATGGGTCGGAAATCGCGATCGTCGCCGCGCCGGAGCCGCTCTACGCGGTGACCGCGCCTGACCTGGTGCGGGTCGCCTGGCATATCGGCAACCGGCACACGCCCTGCCAGATCGAGGCCGGGCGTCTCCTGATCCGCCGCGACCATGTCATGCGCGACATGCTGGCGAAGATCGGCGCCGAGGTCTCCGAGGTGACCGAGCCCTTCACGCCCGAGGGCGGCGCCTACGGGCATGGCCGGACCCACGGGCACGATCACTCCCACACTCATTCTCACAGCCACGGGCCAGACGGCCATGCACACTGAGCCGGGACCCGCGCAGCTCTTCTCGCCCGCTTTTCCCGCGGGCGGGTTCGCGTTTTCGCAGGGTCTCGAATGGCTGACCAAGAGCGGCCAGGTCGCACGCGGCTCCGATCTGGGCGGGTTTCTCGAGACCCTGCTGACGCGCGGTTCGGGCTGGACGGATGCGGTGCTCTTTGCCTCCGCGGCGAAGGGCGACGATCCAGAGGCGCTCGACGCTCTGGCGCGCGCGCTCGCGCCTTCGGCCACGCGGCGGCGCGAGACGCTGGTGCAGGGCGCTGCACTGGCGCGGGTGATGCGCGACGGGTTCGGGCGCGATCTGCCCGACATGGCCTACCCGGTGGCGGGCGGACGTGCGGCGCATCTTCTGGGGCATGACCCGGAAGAGGCCCTGCGGATGTGGCTCTTTTCCACCTGCCAGACGCTCGCGGCGGCGGCGCAGCGGCTGATGCCCTTGGGCCAGACCGAGGCGCAGGTGGTGCTCGCGCGGATCGCGCCGGTCGTGGCCGATTTGGCGGCGCGCGCGGTTGCGGCGGAGCCGGACGATCTGGGCGGTTTCGCACCGGTGCTGGACATCGCCGCGCAGAGCCACGACACGCTCGACGTCAAACTGTTCCAGTCCTGAGAGGAGAGCCCGATGCCCTCACCCCACGGTCCCTTGCGCGTCGGTATCGGCGGCCCGGTCGGCGCGGGCAAGACGACGCTGACGGCGGAACTGGCGCGCAGGCTCGGGCCGCGCCTGTCGATGGCGGTCATCACCAATGACATCTACACCCGCGAGGATGCCGAGGCACTGATGCGCATGCAGGTGCTGCCCGCCGAGCGGGTGAAGGGGGTCGAGACCGGGGGCTGTCCGCATACCGCGATCCGCGAGGATGCCTCGATCAACCTCGCGGCCATCGCCGAGTTGACCGAGGCGCTGCCCGATCTGGAGCTGATCCTGATCGAGAGCGGCGGCGACAACCTGTCGGCCACCTTCTCGCCCGAGCTGGCGGATGTGACGCTCTACGTGATCGACGTGGCCGCGGGCGAGGAAATTCCGCGCAAGGGCGGCCCGGCGATCACGCGCTCCGATCTCCTGATCATCAACAAGACCGATCTCGCTCCCCATGTCGGCGCCTCGCTCGAGGTGATGGAGCGGGATGCGACACGGATGCGGGCGGGACGGCCCTTCGTCTTCACCGCGCTCCGCAAGCGCGAGGGGGTCGAGGCGGTGATCGACCACCTGGCCGAGATCGGCGGACTGGTCCTGGCCGAACCCGAGGGCGCCTGAGCCCAGGCCCAAGCCTGAGCCTCAGGCAAAGGCACCGTGGCAGAACCAGCCGGGCGAGAGCTGCCCGCCATGGGCGTAATAGAGCCAGAGCCGGTCGCCCCGATCGGTATCGACCACCCAGTAATCCCGCGTGCCCGAACGCCATTCGGGATCGTCGAGCCACCATTCCGGCGCGATCCGCTCGGGCCCCTGACCGGCGAGCCAGCGAAAGCCGCGGCCGCGCCAGCGGAACTGCTCGGGCGGGCGGGGCGTGTCCGGGGCCTGCACCGGTTCGGGCCGCCAGAGCAATACCGGGCGGGGCGGGCGGTCGGGCCAGTCGCCGCAGGGGGCGGACCAGGCGGCGGCAAGGGTCTGGGCGCATTTCTCCGGCAGGTGCGAGTTGCCGGGATGGCGGCGGGTGATCGCGTCCATCCCGATCCGCGCGCCGAGGCGCCCGATCAGGTCCTCGAGCCCGGTATCGGCCTTGAGCCGCGCGGCATTGGCGCGGCTGGCGTCGAGATGCCCGGCGGGACGGGTGTCATGCACCGGCTCATGGGCGACCGCCTCGAGCCGCAGCATGTCGATGCCGAGCCCGGCGTCGATCTCTTCGAGCTTCATCGCGATGAGCGGGCGGATGCGGTCGGGCGCCTGCGCGGGGCGGGCCAGCGTGACGCTCAGCCATTGCAGCCCGCCATCGGAGCGGAACGCCTCGAGCCGGAGCGTGCGCGCGCCGCGGCCGTGGCGGGTGAGCTTGGCGCAGAGCGGCGGGAGAAGCCGGTCGAGCCCGGCCAGAAGGTCGTCCATCAGCCCGATCGGATCGGGCAGGCTGAGCCGGGTGGCGAAGCGTTCCGGCGGCGGGGCGGGCGCGATCGGCTCGGCGGCGGCGCCCATCGCCTGGTCGAGCCTCAGGACCAGACCGGTGCCGAAGCGGCGGGCGAGGCTGGCGCGGGGCTGGCCGATCAGGTCGCCGATCCGGCGG
>NZ_JBHTMU010000073.1:0-6409 GCF_042679605.1 Litorisediminicola beolgyonensis | reverse complement strand
GGCATGGGCGCCGTTCGCCGCCAGCCCATGCGGCAGGAGCGCGCCGCAGATCGCCCCATGCGCCGCGCCCGAGAGCCCGCCCAGGGGACCGGCGAGACCGTGGACGACGCCGAGCCCGGCATTGGCGAGCGCGAGACCGCCAGAGAGGCTGACCCAGGCCATCGCGTCGCTTGCGTCCCTGTCGCTGTCGTCCTCCATCAGCCGGATCAGCGCGCCGAGCCCGCGCGGGATCGCGTCGCGGCAGAGCGCGTCGGTCAGGACCGAGGCGCGCGGGCTGACATAGGGCTCGATCACCTGCGTCACCGCGTCGAGCCCCGAGGCGAGCGTCACCGCGCGCGGCAGCCCGTCGGTCAGGCTCGGGTCGACGATGGCGAGCGTCGGCAGGAGCCGCGCGTCGCGCAGCGACACCTTGCGGCGCGCCTCGGGCACGGAGATGACGGCGTTCCGCGTCACCTCGGCGCCGGTTCCGGCGGTGGTGGGGAGGGCTGTAAAGGGCAGGGGGTCCCGGTCGAGCGGCAGGCCTTGGCCCACGACCTCGAGGTGGTCGGTTATCGCACGATCCGAGGGTACGAGCCCGGCAATGGCCTTCCCGGCATCGATCACCGCACCGCCGCCGAGCGCGACGACGCTCTCGACGCCCGCCTCCCGCGCCATCCGGACGCCCTCTTCGATCCCCGCGACATCCGGCTCGCCGGTGATCGAAAGCGTCGTCACCTGGGCTCCGGCTTCGGTCAGCCCGTCGATGAGCCAGGCAGCCCGCGCCGCGTCCGAGCCATGCACGACAAGAACCCGCGCCCCGAACGCCGCAATGTCCGGTATCGCCCGCCGCGCCTCTCCGCGCCCGAACCGGATCTCACCGGCCGTCGCGAAGGCGAAGCTGGCGAGCTTGGAGGGCGGGGCTGTGTCGGGCATGCGGGTCTCCGGATCGCGATTGTGCGGCTCCTCGACAGATGGAGCGCGGGCCGGAGCGAGCAAGGGAAACGCCGTTGCCCGCTGTCCTTATCCGCCGCGCAGCCTCGGGGCGGTCTGCATGACCGCCCGTCGCGCTCTTAGCTCCACGGCCCTTTCCGCGCGCTCTGGGGCGTGTTGGGGATGCGGCTTGCCGTGACCGGGCGCTCGGACATCTGCGGGCGCGCAACGCCCTCAACGCGCATCTCGCGCAGCGCGGCGATGCGGTTTTCGGTGGCGGGGTGGGTGGCGAAGAGGTTGTCGTGCTTGTGCGCGTGGAGCGGGTTGATGATGAACATATGCGCCGTCGCCGGGTTGCGCTCGGCGGCGTGGTTGTCGATCCGGGCCGCGCCCATGGCGATCTTCTCGAGCGCCGAGGCCAGCCACATCGGCTCGCCGCAGATCTCGGCCCCGGCCTTGTCGGCGGCGTATTCGCGGGTCCGGCTGATCGCCATCTGCACCAGCGCCGCCGCCATCGGCGCGAGGACCATCATCAGGAGCGTGCCGACGAGCCCCATCCTCTCGCGCGAGCCGCCGAAGAAGAGCGCGAAATTGGCCAGCATCGAGATCGCGCCGGCGAAGGTCGCGGTGACGGTCATGATCGCGGTGTCGTGGTTGCGGATATGGGCGAGCTCATGGGCGATGACGCCCGCGAGTTCCTCGCGCGTGAGGCTCTGGATCAGGCCCGAGGTGACCGCGACCGCGCCGTTCGCAGGGTTGCGGCCGGTGGCGAAGGCGTTGGGCTGGGGCGTGTCGATCAGGTAGACCTTCGGCTCGGGGATGCCGGCGTTCCGGGCCAAATCCGCGGTCAGGGCGTGGAGGCCCAGCCGGTCCCCGGGGGCGAGCTCCTGCGCGTTGTGCATGCGCAGGACCATCTTGTCCGAGTTCCACCACGCGAAGCCGTTCATCACGGCCGCGGCGACCAGCGCGAGCAGCGCGCCGTTTGTGCCGCCGATCAGGTAGCCCACGCCCATGAAAAGCGCGGTCATCGCCGCCATCAGCATGGCTGTCTTCGCGTAGCCCATTCCGACCTCCGGGGCATGCTCTTTTCTCCCGAGAAGATATGGAGGGGCTTTTTGCGCAAACAAGCGCCCAAGCGGCGCGCCACGACGGCCGGTGAGCGGCCTGCCCGGCATCCCTGTGACCGGCGTCACAGCCGGGTCCGCGCATTCGTGCCAAAGATGTGCTCAACTTATTAGCGAGTCACCTCGCGGAGTCTCACTCGTTCCGCAGGTCCTTCCACCACCCAGACGCGTTCACCGCTTGGCCTCTCCAAGCGACTGGGAGCGCTTGTATTTCAGAACCGGCCCCGGCCCCTCAGACAGGGATTTTCCCGATGAACTCGACCTTTCTCACACCGACCGCCGATCCGTTCGCGCGCACGCTCTCGGATCTCTCCACAACCCTGACGGATTTCGCGCCGCTGGTGACCCCGATCGACGCGATCGACACGCTTCTGACCGATATCGACACGCTCCTGAAGGATTTCGGCGAGCTCATCACCGCGTTCGAAGGCGTCGACGCGGTGATCGAGCTCCTGGGCAGCGCGCTCGAGTTTCTCTCGCCGATCCCGATCGTGGGCGAGATCGCCGATGTCATCGCCGGGCTGATCGACGCGGGCGCCGAGGCGCTGGCCGATGTGCTGACCCTGGCGCAGGATCTCAACACCGAGGTGATCAAGCCGGTGCTCGAGGTGCTGGAAGAGATCGTCACGGGGCTGGGCGACGCCCGCGCGGTGACCGTCGAAATCTCGCAGAAGGTGCCGGGCTACATCAACACCATCGAGATCCTGCACTATCTCTCGGAGATCGCCTCGCCCATCGTCGAGGTGCTGAAGGGCACCAAACCCGCCGACGACCTGGCCGCGGTGCTCGACACGTTCAACACGGTGCAGGAGGACGTGGGCAAGGCGCTTCTAGTCTTCGATCCGGCGATCCGCGCGGTCGGCACCGGGGTCAAGGACCTTACCAAGGTCTTCCAGGACATCATGCACGCGATGGGGCAGGCGGGGCGCGACGCGCTCACCGGGATCGAGGACGCGGCCCATGCGCTGCAGCCGATCTCGGACGGGTTCAACCGCCTGGTCGATGCGATCAAGCCGCTGAAATGGGTGCTCGACGCGCTGAAATGCGTCTTCGACAAGATCCTGAAGCCGGTGATCGACGCGATCCTCAAGGCAACCGGGCTCGACGCGCTCGTTCACAAGGCCGAGGACGCGATCTTCGCCAAGCTCGGGATCAAGCCGGTGCTGGATCTCGCTCAGGGGCATCTGGGCAATGACACGATCCAGTCGACCTCGGACAGTCTCGGGCCGGACAAGGGGGCGGGGACCGGGCCGCTCTGGGACGCGACCCAGACCGCGCTCGGGCAGTACCGCTCGGGCGACAGCAGCGCGACCAAGACCGCGCTCCTTACGGTGATCAGCGCCGTCGCGCAGACCCCGCTCGATCCCAACAAGCCCGCCAAGGCGCCGCCCTTCCCGCCCACGCCGCCCGATCTGACGAAGCCGGTCTCCGGCACCAAGGGCCTCGCGGCGGGGCTTGCCTACACGCCGCGACGCATCCGCCGGATGGACCCGTCACCGCTGGCGCGGCTTCAGGCCAAGCGCTGCCGTCCCGCCGCGCGTTCGATGCTGGTCGCGATGCCCGAGATCACCGACGACCTGCCGAAGATCGACCCCAAGCTCTGGCCGCAATCGGCGGCGCTCGTCTCCGAGATCGACACGCTTGTCACCGCGCTCGACACGCTGTCGCCGCAGGCGGTGTCGCTGGAAAGCGCGCTGGCGCAGATGGACGCGGCGCTGAAACTGCCCGCGACCTTCGATCACCAGGTGGCGGACATGTCGGCGCTCCTGGGCGACGCGGTGCATATCCTGACGGTGCTCGAAGGCTTCAACATCTCCTTCGTCAACAGCGTCGTCGCGCCCTTCGTCGACGTGGCCAAGGATCAGAACACCAAGATGGGCGCGGTGACGACGGCGCTCCCGAAGCTGACCAAGGCGGTCGGCGATCTCGACGCGGCCACGGGCGCGGTGATCTCCGCCTTCCCGGACGCCACGCTGATCGAGGACACGCTGCGCCGGGTCGAGGGCTGGCGGCTCAGCCTCGGCCAGACCATCGCGCTGGTGCGCGCGGCGCGGATCAAGGACGCCAACCAGGGCAACACGGCGAAGGACCAGATCGACACGCTGGCCGCGCAGATCGAGGCCTCGGCCGCCGACCTGCGGACGCGGCTGACCGCGATCACCGGCCACATCACCGCGATTTCCGGCTCGGTCACCGCGGTGCAGGGCGGCATCGGAACCTACACGACGGTGCTCGCCGACATCACTCAGCACAGCACGCTCCTGTCGGACAAGGCGCTGCCGGTCGCGGATCAGGCGGTGCATGTGCTGGGCGTCGTGAACTCGATCGTCGACCCGCTTTCGGGGCTGATCGAGCTTCTGGACAACCAGCCCGCCCCGCAGGCGCTCGGCGCCAGCGCGACCTGTCCGGATGCCGACAGCGCGATGAAGACCTTCGGGATCGACGCGGCGAAAGTCATCACGGCGATGGCGCAATCCGACACCAACACTCCGAAGAGCTTCGAGAGCTTCGCCGAGGGGCTGGCCGAACAGGCGCTGCCGCTCACCGCGATGGCCACCTCGGTCAGCCAGGCCGCGACGACGCTCTCGACGGATGCGGTCTCGACCTTCCAGACCAACGCGGCGGCGCTCAAGACGAGCCTCGCCGGGCTGACTACCGAGCTTTCCGAGACCAAGACCTACTCGACCACCATCACCACGCGCACCGGCACGCGCGAGGACATCACCGTACCGAACGACATCATCGACAACGCGATGCTGTCCCAGGCGCAGGCGATCATGAATTCCCTCGGCTTCGCGGCCAAGGGTCACTGAGGGGGCATCGCCCCCGCATTTCCACCCCCACCTTTTCACTCAAAGGATCTCACCAATGGACGCTCAAGTCTGCACCCCCCCGTCGATCATCCCCTCCTTCGACCGCCTCGTTCTGGGTGACGCGCCGGTCACGATCTACGCCGCGCTCGACACCGATCCGCCGCAGGCCTGCTCGAGCTCGCTGACCGGCCAGGCCGCCACCGATTGCGCGAGCTTCACCACCTGGACGCAATACACCGCCGCCTTCGCGGGCGTGCTCGGCACCGCGGCGAACCTCGTCTACAAGTTCGTACCGAACAAGAAACTGGCGAGCGAGATCGTCACCGGGCTGCACGCGATCTATTCCGGGGTTCAGGGCGTGAACCAGCAGTTCCTGCTGGCGATCCAGGACATCAATGCCGGAAAGCCCTACGCGCCGGTGCCGCAACCCGACCCGATCCCGCCCTTCCCGACGCCCACCAAGGGCAACGATATCGGGCAGGCGGTCGAGCAGGCATGGCTGATCTTCAAGCCCTTCCTCGAGAAGGCGATCGCGAAGATGCCCACCGGGTCGCCGTGGATCAAGGTGCTCGAGGGCATCATCACCGCTTCCGACAAGATCATCGAGCAGCTCAAGGCGCTCTTCAACCAGATCGCCGGCTGAGCCCGCGTCCGGGCGCGGGCCACCCGCCGCGCCCGGACCCCGGCCCCTCGTTTCAGGAGACCTCCCATGCCCTCCGTCCAGCTCTTTTCCTTCGATATCGACACCAGCGACCAGACCGCGATCAACACGATCCTGGCCGGGCATGGGGTCGATCCCGCCGATCTGAGCGAAGAGGAAAGCCTCACGCTTCAGGCCAATCTTCAGCGCGACATGATCAAGGCACATGTCGCGCCGCATGTTGCCCATGACGTGCTGCCGGTCTTTCTCGCGCCCGAGTTCTTCTTCAAGCGCGCCGACACGCTGCCCTACCGGCGCGACACGTTCTTCAACATCCAGCCCTACCTGAACACGATCAGCGCCAGCTTTCCGGAGGTGCTCTGGTGCCTCGGCACGGTCTGGTGGCAGGAGCCGCAGAAGAGCGGCCAGGCGATGGTGCATAACAGCGCGCTGATCCTGCAGAACGGTCGGCTCCTGCACTCCTGGCAGAAAGAGCGGTTGAGTCAGATCGACGGTCTGCGCCGCGGTCCCGAGATCTGGGATCGCCATGACGTGGCCGAGGCGCGGGTCCTGGAGGCCAGCCAGGATCCCTTCTTCACCGCCGCCGTGCCGGGCGGCGCGACGGTGGCGGCGGGGATCGAGATCTGCCTCGATCACCTGACGCTTGATGGCCCGCCGGTCTCTCCGGGCGTGCTGCGGACGCATTACCTGAACGCCCATCCTACTGGTCACGGCGCGGGCGTCGACCTGCACATCCTCACCGCCGCCGGGATGCCGGTGCAGCCAGAGAACATCGTCTCGCGCGACGGAGGCGTCTTCCTGCGCTGCGACGGAGGCGGCGGCGCGAACCCGCGCATCCAGGCTCTGGGCGTCACCCGAACCGGCGCCACTCCCGCCGCCGCGCTCCGCGCCTGGAGCCCGAC
>NZ_JBHTMU010000072.1:0-6496 GCF_042679605.1 Litorisediminicola beolgyonensis | reverse complement strand
GCCCACGGGCGCGAAGCCCAGCGAAAGCCGACCCTCGGCGTCGCGGTCGAGCGTCAGGACCGCGCCCGAGAGCGCCAGGTCGCGCAGCTCGACCCGCCCTCCGAGAAGCGCGGTCGCGTCGAGCCGCGCGGTGGCGCCCGCGAGCGAGACAAGCTCGCGGCCCTCGGCGCTTGCCAGCCGCAGCCCGTCGAGCCGCACCCGAAGGACACCGTCGCGCCCGAGAAAGAGCTCCATCCCCTGGCTGTCGAGATCAAGACCCGGCAGCCGCGCCTCGACCGCCGCTTCCAGCCGGTCACGCGCCCAGTCCGGGAGCGGTAGCGGCCGCTCGATCGCCATCGCGGCGAGCGCCACCAACAGCACCGGCAGCGCCACGAGGAGCGCCCAGAGCCGCCTGCGCGGTTTTCGGGAAGGGTCGGCTTGTGCCGTCACTGGAAGCCCGGCCTCATCGGGTTATCGTTGCGCGTGAGACTACCCCGAAATGCCGCCCGGACCAGCCCGGGCCCGATAAAAGGACCGTCACATGATTGCCGTAGGCGACACCGCCCCCGACTTCACCCTGCCCGCCACCGGCGGCGACACCGTTACCCTGTCGAAGATCGACAGGCCGGTCGTCCTGTTCTTCTACCCGCGCGATGACACCTCGGGCTGCACCAAGGAGAACGAGGATTTCACCCGCCTCCTGCCCGAGTTCGAAGCCGCGGGCGTCGCGGTCTACGGGCTGTCCAAGGACAGCATCGCCAGCCACGACAAGTTCATGGCCAAGAAGAACCTCGGCGTGCCGCTCCTCTCCGACGAGGACAGCGACACCTGCGAAAACTACGGCGTCTGGTCGGAAAAGAAGATGTACGGCAAGACCTTCATGGGCATCACCCGCGCCACGTTTCTGATCGGCGCGGATGGCACGGTGCTCGAGACCTGGCCCAAGGTGAAGGTGCCCGGTCATGCCGAGGCGGTGCTGGAGCGCGTGCGCGCCCTGTGACCGCGATGGCGCGCGTGGGCGGCGGGGCTCTGCCGCCCCTCGCCTCCGCGCGCCCCTCGCGGTAGAGATCGCCGCATGATGAGCCTCTGCGAGATGGCGGTCGACGTGCTGAGAACAGCCGATGGCCGCGAGAAAACCCGTAAATCCCGCGACTACGCCCGCTCCTGGACCGAGGCGCGCGCCGCGGGCACGCCGCTTGAGATCGGCGCGGCCGAGCCTCCGCTCGATCCCGCGCGCCCGGAGCGCCCCGAGCTTCTCGATCCGCGCGACGTGCCCAAGCGCAAGCCCGGCAGCCCCCAGGGCCGCATCGCGCTTTTGCACGCGGTCGCCCATATCGAGTTGAACGCCGTCGACCTGCATTGGGACATCATCCCGCGCTTCGCCCATGTCCCGATGCCCTTGGGCTTCTACGACGACTGGGTGAAGGCCGCGGACGAGGAATCCAAGCATTTCAACCTTATGTGCGACTGCCTCGAAGAGGCAGGCAGCTTTTACGGCGCGCTTCCGGCCCATTCGGGCATGTGGCGCGCGGCGCGCGATACCGCGGACGACCTGATGGGACGGCTCGCGGTGGTGCCGATGGTTCTCGAGGCGCGCGGGCTCGACGTGACCCCGGGCATGATCGACGTCTTCCGCAAGGCCGGGGCCACCAGCGCCGTCGCCGCGCTCGAGACGATCTATGCCGAAGAGGTCGGCCATGTCGCCTATGGCTCGAAATGGTTTCACTTCCTCTGCGGACGCGACGGGGCCGATCCCGAGCCCACCTTCCACGCGCTTGTCCGCCGCTATTTCCCGGGTCGCCTGAAGCCGCCTTTCAATGCCGAAAAGCGCGCCGAGGCCGGTCTGCACCCCGATTTCTACTGGCCGCTCGTAGAGGGCTGATACCCGTTCGGATGTGAAACCTGCCCCGGAACCGCCTGACATCGGCGGATTTTCGCCGGAACCCGGCGATCCGGCGCCCAAACCGGGCCTCTGCGGGCAAATTTGTTGCGATCGTCACGCGGCTTGTCTAACTCCGGTTCCCAAGGAGCCGGTTGGGGACGCCAGAGCTCCGTTTGTTGGGACGGGAACGAGGGATGAACCTGTGAGAACGCGCTTCGCGATCAAGACCCACGCGTTTTTGGAGAAGTATTTTCCGGAACGCCGACTTTTCCTTCGATCCGAGAGCGACACACGCTTCATCCGCCTCAAACCCGAAACGCAGGCCATCGCCTTTTTCACCGGCTCCGCGGTCATAGGCTGGTCGATCATCGCCACCGCCGTCCTCTTGATGGACACGATCGGTGCCGGAAGCTTCCGCGACCAGGCGCTTCGCGACCAGATCACCTACCAGCAACGCCTGAACGATCTCTCCGCCGAGCGTGACCTCCGCACCCAGGAGGCGCTCGCGGCCCAGGAACGCTTCTCGACCGCGCTCGAGCAGGTCTCCTCGATGCAGTCCGAACTGCTCGAGAGCGAGACCCGCCGCCGTGAGCTCGAGACCGCGCTCGACGTGGTCCAGTCCACCCTCGGCACCACGATGAAGGAGCGCGAGACCTTCCGCGACCAGTTCGCGGCGCTGCGCGAGCAGATTGAGGCCGGCGAGACCCCGGGCGCCGACACGGCCGCCGCCGACAGCACGCTCACCTTCCTTTCCGACGCGCTCGCCAAGACCGCCGCCGAGCGCGACCAGGTCGTCGCCGACGCGCAGGACGCCCTGATCCGCGCCGACGAGATGGAAACCGAAATCCGGCTGATGGAAGAGAAGAACGACCTGATCTTCCGCCAGCTCGAAGAGGCCATGACCGTCTCGGTCGAGCCGCTCGACAAGATGTTCGAAGCCGCGGGCATGAACCCCGAGAGCCTGCTGGACAAGGTCCGTCGCGGCTATTCCGGCCAGGGTGGCCCGCTCACGCCGCTCTCCTTCTCGACCAAGGGCGAGGATCTCGGTCCCGATGCGCGCCGCGCCAACACCATCCTCAAGCAAATGGACCGGCTGAACCTTTACCGGATCGCCGCCCAGAAGGCGCCTTTCGCCAGCCCGCTCAAGGATCCGTTCCGCTTCACCTCGGGCTTCGGCTACCGTTGGGGCCGTCTCCACGCCGGCACCGATTTTGCCGCGCCGCATGGCACGCCGATCTACTCGACCGCCGATGGCGTCGTGATCCACGCAGGCTGGCAGTCCGGCTACGGTCGTCTGATCAAGATCCAGCACGAGTTCGGCATCGAAACCCGCTACGCGCATCTCTCCAGAATCCGCGTGAACGTCGGTCAAAGGGTCTCGCGCGGGGATCGCATCGGTGATATGGGAAACACCGGACGGTCGACCGGCACGCACCTCCACTACGAGGTCCGTGTTGGCGGTGAAGCCGTGAACCCCATGACCTACATCAAGGCTGCGAACGATGTTTTCTAAGAGCAAGATCAACGATCCGGCGCCCAAGCCCGACGACGCAAAACCGGCCGCGCCCGAGACGCCCCGCCCCGCCGCGCAGTCCGATTTCAAACCGACCGCACCCAAGGCCAAGCCTGCCGCATCGGTTCTGTCCAGCGATCTGCACATCACCGGCAATCTCAAGACCACCGGCGACATCCAAGTCGAAGGCACCGTCGAGGGCGACATCCGCGCCCATCTCCTGACCGTCGGCGAGAGCGCCACGATCAAGGGTGAAGTGGTCGCCGACGACGTCGTCGTGAACGGTCGCATCGTCGGACGCGTGCGCGGCCTCAAGGTGCGCCTGACCGCCACCGCGCGTGTCGAGGGCGACATCATTCACAAGACGATCGCGATCGAATCCGGCGCCCATTTCGAAGGCTCGGTCCAGCGCCAGGACGATCCGCTCTCCGGCAAGAGCAAGACCGCGCCCCAGCAGGGCGGCGGCCAGGGCTAAGACCTCCCCGGTCTTTCGACAGCATTTCTGAACCCGTCGCAGTCGCGGCGGGTTTTGCTTTTGCGATCTTCGACGAGAGCCGCGGAGAGCACGGATAACGATTTTGGCCTGCATGCGCGGTCGAGCCACGTTGGTCCGCGACGTTCCAACGAAAGTCCGCAAAAGCGGCGCGCCGAAAAAGCCAAAGCGCGGGCAGCCTTCAGGCCTCGCGCTGATAGGCGTCGCGCAGTCTTGTGCGCGAGGACCGCTTTAGGCCTCGAGCTCCGCATCCCAGTAGAGGAAGTCGATCCAGCTGTCGTGCAAGTGGTTCGGCGGGAATTTCCGGCCCATGTTGCGGAGCTCCTCCGCGCCCGGCTGGCGGGGTGGTCTGCGGAGCGCGAAGCCGACCTGCTTCAGGGACTTGGAGCCCTTCTTGAGGTTGCAGGGCGCACAGGCCGCGACCACGTTCTCCCACGATGTGATGCCGCCCGCGGCGCGGGGCACGACATGGTCGAAAGTCAGTTCGCGCTTGGTGCCGCAATACTGGCAGCGGAATTCGTCCCTGAGGAACAGGTTGAAGCGCGTGAACGCCACCCGTTTCAACGGCTTGACGTAATCCTTGAGCACCACGACCGACGGGATTTTGAGGCTCATCGACGGGCTTCTGACCACCTCGTCATATTCCGCGATGATATCGACCCGATCGAGGAACGCGGCCTTCACCGCATCCTGCCAAGGCCAGAGGCTCAAAGGATAGTAGGAGAGCGGACGGTAGTCCGCGTTGAGCACGAGCGCCGGGTGCTGCCTGAGCGCCCCCGGCTCGCGCACGAAACTGGTTCTGAAATCGCAATCCATCTGGGACTCGTTCCCCGCCCTGTCTGCCCGAAACCAAGCACCAGAGCGGGACATCCCGCCCCAGCTACCACCACTATATATCGGGGGCGCAACCTGACAACCCCCGCCATATGGCGCGGTCAGGTCCGGGATACGGTCTGCACATGACGTAGGCGTGACGCGGGTCAGAGACCGCACTTGTCGCGCATGAAGGCGAGCGCCACCGAGAGCCCGTCCGGCGCGATCCCATGCGCGGTGCCCTTCATGACATGCGCATAGACTTCCTTCCATCCGGCCTTCTGCAGCGCCTCGGCGGCCTCGGGCAGCGATTGCGGCGGCACCACGTCGTCCATGTCGCCATGGACCAAGAGCACCGGAGGACGGCTCACCGCCTGGTCCTCGAGCAATTCCGGCTGCAGGAGACGCCCGGAGAACGCGACGATCCCGGCAACCTCGTCCTCGCGCCGGGGCGCGACATGCAGGCTCATCATCGTGCCCTGGCTGAAGCCGAAGAGCACGACCTGCTCGGGCAGCACATCCTCGTCCACCATCAGCGCATCGAGAAAGGCGTTGAGGTCGTCGGCGGCTTTCAGGAGCCCGGCCTCGGCCTCTTCCTGGCTCGATCCGTCGATCCAGGGGATCGGGAACCACTGGAAGCCGAAGGGCGCACCGGCGCAGGCCTCGGGCGCATCGGGCGCGACGAAGAGCGTGTCGGGCAGATGCTCGCCCAGGGGATCGGCGAGGCCCAGGAGATCGGCGCCATTGGCGCCGTAGCCGTGCAGGAACACCACCACCGACCGCGTCTCGCCCGAGAGCGGTTCCTTCCGTCCTGCTTGCAATACGCGCGTCATGCGATGCCCTCCCTGTCCTTGGCCACGTGGTAGTAGGCCCAGAGCGCGCGCGCCGCAACCGCGCGCCAGGGCGACCAGGCCTCGGCCATCGCGCGCAGCGCCTTTTCGCGCGGTCGCTCGGGCAAGTCGAACAAAAGACGGGCAGATTCCTGCAAGGCGAGATCGCCCGGCGCAAAGACATCGGCGCGCCCGAGCGAGAACATCGCGTAGATCTCGGCGGTCCAGACGCCGATGCCGGTGACGCAGGTCAGCGTCTCGACCACCCGGGACGTGGGCGCGGTGCGAAGCGCGGCGTAGTCGATTTGCGCCTCGGCCAGCGCGCGGGCATAGCGCGCCTTCTGGCGCGAGAGACCGACGGCGCGGAGGTCCTCCTCGGTCACGGCGCGGATCGCGTCTTCGGTGACGAAGCCCGCCTCTTCCAGCCGGGCGCGTATGGCGCGCGCCGAGGCGACCGAGACCTGCTGGCTGACGATGGCGTTCAGAAGCTGGCCGAACCCGTCGGGCGAGCGGCGCAGCGACAGCGGGCCGGTGGCGTCGAGCGCATGCGCGAAGCGCGGCTCGGCGCGCGCCAGCCACTCGGCGCCTTCGGCGACGCAGGCCGGGGTTTCGATCAGACGTCCGACAGGGTCAGCAGGGTCAGCCATCGCAGCGCCTCCTCAACGGTTTCGACACGCGGCCCTTCGGGGCGGCGCGGGCGGTCGACCATCGCCACCGGCAGCCCCATGCGCCGCGCGGCCTCGAGCTTGGGCCAGCTTCCGGGGCCTCCGGCATTGCGCAGGACCAGCCAGTCGATGCCGAGGCGACGGAAGAGCCGCTCTTCGCCGCGCGCATCGAACGGCCCGGCCCCCGGCACTGGCCGGACGCGCGAGAGCGCGGGCTTGCGGCGCGGCGTCTCCATCATGCGCAGATGGATCGGCCCGCGCAGTCCGCGAAACTCCGGCAGCGACGCGCGCCCCACGGCGAGAAAGGCGCGCGCTCCGGGC
>NZ_JBHTMU010000071.1:0-6522 GCF_042679605.1 Litorisediminicola beolgyonensis | reverse complement strand
GCCCCCTGCGCCTCGCCCGCGCCGGTCCAGATGCGGATGTCGCGCGCCAGCCCCCGCGCCTCGGGTCCGGCGAAATCGCCGCGCTCCCAGAGCGCGCGCATCAGCCCCGTGCGCCGCGCCGCCGCATCCTGTGCAACCGTCTGATCGAGCATGAAAGTTCCGCCTCCGTGGCTCAGGCCCCGGCAGCACATTGCCCGCGTCTTGGTAAAATCCCGGTTAATCCGGCGCGGGAAGCGCCCCGGCCCATTCGGCGATCCGCGCCGCGACCGGATCGGTGGCCGCCGGAGAGAGGATATCGCCCGCCACCACATGCAGGGACGGGTCGATCCCCGGCCCGGGCGCGATCTCCATCCGGTCCGTCGGCCCGCCCCAGCCCGCGCGGACGCGGTCGGTCACGTCGGCATCGACCACCTCGTCGCCATCGGCATAGATGAAGAGTGCAGGCATCGTGAAACGCGCCGGGTCGATCCGCCCCGCCCGCGCCACCGACTGCGCCATCGGAAAGAGCGCGCGGGTCGGATAGGAGATCGTCCAGTGCTCGGCATGCTCCTCGTTCGCAGGCTCGAAGCTGCGGGTCTCGCCCACGACGAGCGGCCCCCACCAGGAGATGCCGGGCCAGGTCAGGACCGTCGCCGCCGGGTTCTTGACCTCGAAATTGGGCGAGATCAGCACCACGCCCGCCACGTCCTCGGCCCCGCCATCCTGCGCGAGCGCCAGCGCCGCAATCGTTCCCCCGGTCGAGGTGCCGACAAGGAGCACGCGCTCGCCGATCCGCCGCCCGATGGCGAGCGCTTCGGCTGCGTCATCCATCCAGTCGGTCAGCTCCGCCTCGGCCATCGCCGCGCCATCGCGCCCGTGTCCGGTGAAGCGCGTGAAATAGAGGTTCGCGCCCAGCGCCTCGGCCACCCGCTCGGACACCGGGCGCAGCTCTTCCGCGCTGGCCAAGAAACCGTGCAGATATACGACCGAAAGCGGCGTCCGCGCGCCCGGCTCTTCCGCCCAGAGGACGCGCTTTCTCGCAGCGGGGCGCAGGTCGGCGATGCCGGCCTCGGCCGCCTCGAGATAGGCGTCGATGCCCTCGTCGAGCTGCGTCTCGTCGAAACTCAGGCGCAGTTCCGGCTCGGTCACGCGCACCCAGGCGAAACTTCCCGCGACGATCAGGATCACGACCGCCAGCGCGATAGCCAAGCCCCTCATCCCGAGACCTCGACGATGCTCTGCTCAATGAGCCTCAGGCAGGCCGGGTCCGAGAACCCGTGATTGGCGCCCGTCACGAAGGTCAGCCGCGCGTCAGGACTTTCGATGTGATCGAAGAGCGCCAGCGCCGTCTCGCGCTTCACCGACCCGTCTTCGGTGCCCTGCAGAAGCCGCACCGGCCAGGCCATCGGCAGAGGCGCGCGCAGCACGAGGTTCTCGCGCCCGTCCTCGATCAGCGCGCGCGTCACGAGATAGGGCTCGTCGTAATCGGAGGGCAGCTCGATCCGGCCGGTCTCCATCAGCGTCGCGCGCTCGGCCTCGGAGAAGCCCGCCCAGAACCCGTCCTCGGTGAAATCCGGCGCGGCGGCGATGCCCACGAAACCCGCAACGCGGGCCGCCAGCCGCTTGGCCAGAAGACAGCCGATCCAGCCGCCCATGGACGAGCCGACCAGCACCAGCGGCCCGTCCGTGGCGGCCGAGATCACCGCCTCGGCATCCGAGGCCCATTGCCCGATGGTGCCGTCCTCGAACCGACCCTCCGACACCCCGTGCCCGGAATAATCGAGGCGCAGGAAGGCGCGGCCCTCGCGTTCGGCCCAGGCCTCGAGATGCACCGCCTTGGTGCCCTCCATGTCGGATTTGTAGCCCGAGAGAAACACCACGCATGGCCCCGCGCCCTCCGTCTTGACATAGGCGAGAGCGTGGCCTTCGGGGCCGGTGATGCGGGAAATCTCTGCCATGGGGCCTCCGGTGGTCGTTGGGGCGGAGACTGCAAGAGCGCGCCCCGCCCCGCAAGGGCCGAGGGCGGGCGCGTCCGTGAAGTCAGTCGGCCTCGGTCTCGACCTCGTCGAGCCCGCGGGCGATCAGCGCCCCCACGAGCGACAAGGCGGCGAAGCCCGCAAGCGCCCAGAGCGGGCCTGCGGCGCTCAGAAGACCGCCGAAGAGACCGCTGGCCAGAAGCAAAAGGCCGATCGCGGTGTTGGCCAGCGCCGCGTAGGTCGAGCGGCTGTCCTCGGGCGCCATGTCGACGAGATAGGTGGAGCGGCCCTGCCGCACGCCTTGATAGGCGATCTGCATCAGGAACAGGATCACCGGCGTCACCCAGAGCGCCGCTGTCCAGCCCGCCAGATCCGCGCCCACCGCCGCCAGCATCGAAAGCGCACCGCCGATCCCGCCCAGGATCAGCACCCGGCGCGAGGAGCGGTCCGACATCCGGCCCCAGACATAGGAGGACACGAACGCCGCCGCCGCCGAGGCGAGAAGCAGCGCGCCGAGCTTCTGGAGCTGCCCCTCTCCCCCGTCGAGCAGAACGAGGTAGGGCGGTGCGAGCGCCGTGGCCGTCAGCGCGCCCCGCGCGGCGATGAAGCGGCGGAACTGCGCGTCTTCGCGGAGCGGCGTCCAGTCGATCGACCCGGCCTTCTCGGGATCGGGGTCCGAGGCCTTTTCCTCGAGCGTCGAGAAGGTGACGGCGGCCACCAGCCAGAGAACCGCGGCGACGCCGACCGCGACGGCGAGCGGCGTGATCTCCTGCAGGTAGCCGGACAGGAGGAGCAGCGCGAAGATCAGCACCGCCGCCGACGAGGCCGAGCCCGCCACGCCCTTGACCGCGCCGCGGCGGGTCTTGGCAACGGTCTTGCCGAGGATGTCCTTGTAGCTCACCGAACAGGCCGCACGCGAACAGGCCAGGACCGCGAGCGCCGCGCAGATCGCGATGCCCCCGATCCAGCCTTCGAGCGTCAGGGCGAAGAGCGCGATGGCGGCGGCCGAGATGCCCTGCCCGACCGAGCCCGCGACCCAGACCCATTTGCGGTGTCTGCGCGCCTCGACCACACCGGCCAGAAGCACCTGCGGCAGGAGCGCGCCGGCCTCGCGGATCGGGACGAGGAAGCTCACCAGCACCGCGGGCGCGCCGATGGCGCTCATGATCCAGGCCAGAACCAGCTTCGGCGACAAGAGCCCGTCGGCGACCTTGGTCATCGACAGCGACGTCATGTGGCGCAGACCGTTGCGCGCCTCCTGCGCGCTGGCCTCGCCGCCATCGTCGGTCAGCGTGCCGTAAATCTGGCTCTCGTCGATATGGGTCATGTCCGTCGCTCCACCGGTCGCGTCTGGGGAACCCTCCGGCGCAGGGCGCGGTTCCGGCCTGCGACCGGACGTCCTAGCCGGTGGATTGCGCGAGGACGCGGCTGATCTCGGTCAGGCCCCGGCCCGACTGCGCCGACCATGTCGAGAACGCCTCCTGCACGGCGGTCCAGGCGCGCTTGGAGCCGGGCGGTTTGTCGATCACGCCCTCGGCCACGAGCCGTGCGGTGACGTCCCGCGACAGGATGTAGCCGTCGCGCCCCATGGCGCGCAGCATATACGCGCCCGTCGCCCCGCCGAGCCGCGCGCCTTCGGCCTTGAGCCACATCAGGAGCCCGGCGAAATCGGTATCCGGCCAGTCGCCGATGCGCCGCCCGAAACTGCCGCTCTCGCCTGAGACGCGCTGCACGAAAACGGCGTTTTCCTGAATGGCGCGGACCTTGGGCGCGCTGCGGATGATCCGCCGGTCGGCCAGAAGCGCGTCGAACCAATCCTCGGACATCAGCGCCACCCGGCCCACGTCGAAGCCGTGAAACGCCTCTTCGATCTCGGGCCACTTGGCCTCGACCACCTTCCAGCTGATCCCGGCCGAGAACACGCCGCGCGCCATTGCCGAGAGCCAGCGGTCGTCGGGGATGGCGGCGAGCGTGTCGGCATCCTTCGGCTGCGGGATATCCGCCAGCACGGCCTCGACCCCGCCCTTGCGATCGGCGGCGATGGCGAGGATCTCGTCGAATGTCCGCATGAGGCGCTTCTCCGCTCGGTGTCATCTCCGCCCGGAGACTGCCAGACGGGCCCGGCGACAAAAAGAACAAAGTTCGAACATCTTCTCTCTGCCCGCCCCGTCTTGACGCAGGCGCGCCGAGCGGCCAGAGATGCGCCCACGACATATACCCGCAACCGGGCGTTCCGTGGGCGCCAAACCGACGAGGAGCCGGCCGATGAGCCAGATTTCCCTGACCTTTCCCGATGGCAATGCACGTTCGTTCGACGCGGGCGTGACCCCTGCCGATGTTGCCGCCTCGATCTCGACCTCGCTCGGGAAGAAGGCCATCTCGGCCAGCATCGACGGCGCGCATTGGGATCTGCAATGGCCGATCGAGCGCGATGCCCGCATCGACATCCACACCCTCAAGGACGACGCCCCCGCGCTCGAACTGATCCGCCACGACCTGGCGCATATCATGGCCCGCGCGGTGCAGGAGATCTGGCCCGACGTGAAGGTCACCATCGGCCCGGTCATCGAGAACGGCTGGTATTACGATTTCGATCGCGCCGAGCCCTTCACGCCCGAGGATCTGGGCCGGATCGAGGCGCGGATGAAAGAGATCATCGCCGCCCGCGATCCCGTCCGCACCGAGGTCTGGTCGCGCGCCGACGCTATCGCGCATTACGAGAAGACCGGCGAGAACTACAAGGTCGAGCTGGTGCAGGCGATCCCCGATGACGGCCAGCCGATCCGCATGTACTGGCATGGCGACTGGCAGGATCTCTGCCGCGGCCCGCATCTCCAGAACACCGGCCAGGTGCCCTCGGACGCGTTCCGGCTGATGTCGGTGGCGGGCGCCTACTGGCGCGGCGACAGCAAGCGCGCGATGCTCCAGCGCATCTACGGCGTGGCGTTCAAGAACCGCGACGACCTCAAGGCCTATCTACACATGCTGGAGGAGGCGCAGAAGCGTGACCACCGCAAGCTCGGCCGCGAGATGGACCTCTTCCACATGCAGGAAGAGGCACCGGGCCAGGTCTTCTGGCACCCCAATGGCTGGACCGTCTACACGACGCTCCAGGATTACATGCGCCGCCAGCAGCGCCGCGGCGGCTATGTCGAGGTCAACACCCCGCAGGTCGTCGACCGCAAGCTCTGGGAAGCCTCGGGCCACTGGGAGAAGTACCAGGAGAACATGTTCATCGTCGAAGTGGACGAGGAGCATGCCCGCGAAAAGGCGATCAATGCGCTGAAGCCGATGAACTGCCCCTGCCACGTCCAGATTTTCAACCAGGGATTGAAGAGTTATCGGGATCTGCCTTTGCGTATGGCCGAATTCGGATCCTGCAATAGATATGAGCCATCCGGCGCGCTGCATGGGATCATGCGCGTGCGCGGTTTCACCCAAGACGACGCTCACATCTTCTGCAGGGAGGACCAAATTGAGTCTGAAACGGCTAAATTCATCGACTTCCTCAGCGGGATCTACCGCGACCTCGGCTTCGACAGCTTCAAGGTCAAGTTCTCGGACCGGCCCGAGACCCGCGCCGGCGCCGACGAGGTCTGGGACAAGTCCGAACACGCCCTCAAGGCCGCCACGTCTGCCGCGGGTTGCGAGTTCGAGCTGAACCCCGGCGAAGGCGCCTTCTACGGCCCGAAGCTCGAGTTCGTCCTGACCGACGCGATCGGTCGGGACTGGCAATGCGGCACGCTGCAGGTGGATTTCGTGCTGCCCGAGCGGCTCGACGCCACCTATATCGGCTCGGACGGGGCGAAGCATCGCCCCGTCATGCTGCACCGCGCGGTGCTCGGATCGTTCGAGCGCTTCATCGGCATCCTGATCGAGGAACATGCGGGCAAGCTGCCCTTCTGGCTGGCGCCGCGGCAGGTCGTGGTGGCCTCGATCACCTCTGAGGCCGACGGCTACTGCGAAGAGCTCGCCGCAGCGCTCGTCGCGGCCGGCGTGCGCGGCGAGACCGATACCCGCAACGAGAAGATCAACTACAAGGTCCGCGAACATTCGGTCGGCAAGGTGCCGGTGATCCTTGCCATCGGCCATCGCGAGGTCGAGGAGCGCACGGCCACCCTGCGCCGCCTCGGCGAGAAGCAGACCCGGGTCGTGGGCTTCAACGATATCGTGACCGCGCTCTCAGCGGAAGCGACGCCTCCAGACCTCACCTGACAGCGTCGCTCGGGCGGAAAAATCCGAACCGGATTTTTCGCGGATTTCGCATCGAAATCCGTCCGCCCGGCGGCTAGTGTCGCGCCAGATTTCCGAGGACCGGACATGACCCTGAGCTTCGCCGCCCCCGACACCGACGCCCTGCCCCTTCACCTGATCGCTCAAGGCACCGCCTCCGACTGGGCAGCCGATCAGAGCGACAGCGTCCAGGCCTGGGTCGCGGCCTCTGGCTTCGACGGCGCCCTCGGCAGCACGCTGATGATCCCCGGCGCGGACGGCGCTCCCGCCGCCGCGCTCGCAGGCTACGGCACGCCCAAGACCCGCGCCCGCCAGCGCTTCCCGCTCGCGGGCG
>NZ_JBHTMU010000070.1:0-8765 GCF_042679605.1 Litorisediminicola beolgyonensis | reverse complement strand
AGATTAGACATATCACCGCTCTGTTTTCGTGCGGTGAATCATGCCCTTCGGCTCAGATCAATGGGTCCTGAGCCTAGAGCTTACCTGAGTATAATTGAAACCAAAGGGAAGCGCGTTACCATAAAAGGCAAGCCCCTAGTAGAGCTGTCCCTAAAGTTGAGAAACTTAGGGCAATCCCCCGCGAGACATGGAAAAGTAACTATTGCCAGATTTGCAATGACACTTCTAGAAAAGAAGCTCCCCCCAAACGAGCTTAAAGAGGTCTGGAGAAAAAACAAGGATAGTTATGCGCAATTTTTCCAAATAGCTGCCAGCCAAGAAACAAGTGTGCCCGTTACCGTAAAAAATAATCTTGCAGTAACCGCTCGTAGAGAATGTGATGAAACTGGCATTCACGCTTACTACGCCATAATAGAATGGTACGATATTTTCGGGGACAGGAATTCTGAAGTTTTTACACTTTTCTCAGAAGGAAATTACGCCGAGGATGAGGTTTTCGATTTGAGCCATCAGATTTTCTTTGGCGTTACTAAAGGTGCCGCTTATTAGGATCAAGGCAGGCAGGAAGGTCGAAATAACAACCAGCCCCACCTGATGCGCCTCCCAGATAGAAGCGCAAACATTCCCGGAGAGCGCCACGGTCAGCGCCCCTCGCCTGTCCCACCACCGCCACCTCGCGACACGCTTGCCAATCGCGCGCCCCGCGCCAAGATGCGGGCATGACCCACAGCTACGCCTCAGGCCGCCTCAACCTGCCCTTCACCGGCATCTGCACCTTCGCCAAGGCCCCGCATCAACCCGACTGGTCGGCGCTCGACTGCGATGCCGCGATCCTCGGCGCGCCCTTCGACGCGGGCACCCAGTGGCGGGCCGGGGCGCGTTTCGGGCCGCGGGCTGTACGCGAGGCCTCGACGCTCTTCTCCTTCGGCCATGCCGGCGCCTATGACCACGAGGACGACGTCACCTATCTCGGCCCCGAGACCCGTCTTCTCGACATGGGCGATGCCGATATCATCCACACCGACACCGAGGGCTCGCACCGCAACATCGAGGCGGGCGTGCGTGCCGCCCTCGCCGCAAAGGCCCTGCCAGTGGTGATCGGAGGCGATCATTCGGTCAATATCCCCTGCCTACGCGCCTTCGACACCGAAGGGCCGATCCATGTCCTCCAGATCGACGCGCATCTCGATTTCGTCGACGAGCGCCACGGCGTCCGGCACGGCCATGGCAACCCTATGCGTCGTGCGGCGGAGCACCCTTACGTCACGGGCCTCACCCAGCTCGGCATCCGCAATGTCAGCTCCACCGCCCGCGAGGGCTACGAGGACGCGCGCCGGATGGGCTCGGACATCCTGTCGGTCCGCCAGACCCGCGCCCTTACGCCCGAGGCCATAGCCGCCCGCATCCCCGCAGGCGCGCGGGTCTATGTCACGCTCGACATCGACGCCTTCTGTCCCTCGATCGCCCCGGGCACCGGGACGCCCAGCCATGGCGGCTTTCTCTACTACGAGGTCTTGGAGATCCTGCAGGCTGTCGCCAGGCGCCACGAGGTGGTCGGGATCGACCTCGTCGAGGTCGCGCCGGATTACGATCCCACGGGGTCCACCGCGATCCTGGCGGCGCAGGTGCTGATGAACCTTCTGGGCTTCGTCTTCCACGCCAGCTCGCTGGGCGGCTGAGCTTTAACCGTCACCTCATCTTTCCGCGCCAAGATGCAGCCGTGTCACGGTATTCGACCCGATTCGGGCGGGCCTGCCCAAAGCGGTTGCGCGATGCGGTGCACAGCTCTTCCATAAGGAGCAAGAGCAGACGCAGACCCGCAAAAGAGGTCCCGACCCCATGACCCAGCCCCTGAAGGGGACACTTGTCCTCGACCTGACCCATGTTCTGGCCGGACCCTTCGCGGCCAAGACGCTCGGCGATCTCGGTGCCCGGGTGATCAAGGTCGAACCGCCCGGGCGCGGCGACGACGCCCGCGCCTTCCCACCCTTCAAGGGTGAGAAATCCGCCTATTTCGCCGCGATCAACCACGGCAAGGCCTCGATCGCCCTCGATCTCGAAGAGGACGCGGACCGCGCCACCTTCGACCGGCTCCTCGCCCGCGCCGACGTTCTGCTGGAGAACTTCCGCCCCGGCGTGCTCGAGCGGCTGGGCTATGGCTGGGCGTCGCTCAACCAGCGCCACCCCTCGCTGATCCTGGGCTCTGTCTCGGGCTACGGCCAGACCGGTCCCGACGCCAAGCGACCCGCCTATGACGTGATCGTGCAGGCGCGCGGCGGCGTGATGTCGCTGACCGGCGAGGCGGCGCATGCGCCGGTGCGCGCAGGCGCGGCCATCGGGGATATCGCGGCGGGCATGTATCTCGCCCAGGGCGTTCTGGCGGCGCTCTTCGACCGGACCTCGACCGGCAAGGGTCGGCGGATCGATATCTCGATGCTCGACTGCCAGGTGGCGATGCTCGATCACGCCGTGGCGATGGCCAGCGCCACCGGCACGGTGCCCGGACCGACCGGCGCGCGCCACCCGGCGGTCGCGCCCGCCGACGCGTTCCAGGCCTCGGACGGCGCCTTCGTCATCACCGCGGGCAATGACGCGCTCTTCGAGACGCTCTGCCTGACCCTCGACCTGCCCCTCGCCGACGATCCGCGCTTTGCCACCAACCGCGCCCGGGTCGACAATGCGCGCCTCCTCAAACGCCTGATCGAGGCGGTGACCCTGGGTGCGACCCGCGGCCACTGGATCGCGAAGCTGACCGCCGCGGGGGTTCCGGTCGCGCGGATGCAGGATATCGGCGAGGTGCTGAAGGACCCGCAGATCGCGGCGCGCAACATGATCGTCGACGTGCTCGACCGAAACGGGCGGCCCGCCTTCAAGGCCGCGGGCAACCCGATCAAGCTCTCCGATGCCGAGGACCGCACGACCCGCGGACCCGCCCCCGATCTCGACGGCAATCGCGGCGAGATCCTGCGCTGGCTCGACGGCGCCTGAGGCGCTTCGGACATCTCTGACGCTCCCCCCGCGTCGCACAGCGATGCGCCGAACCGGGCCAGCGCGACAGCGCGTCACCGGGAGGCCCCTTTTCAATCGCGCCGCCGCGACTATGGTGCGCGCGCGATGAGCCGGGAGCCCTGTCCATGTCAGACCAACCGCTTGTGATCTTCACGCCCTCCGGCAAGCGCGGGAGGGTCGCGCGCGGCACCACCGTGCTCGATGCCGCGCGCAGGCTCGGGGTCGATCTCGATTCGGTCTGCGGCGGGCGCGGCATCTGCTCGAAATGCCAGGTCGCGCCGCAGCAAGGCCGGTTCGAGAAGCACGGCATCACCGTCGGCCCCGAGGCGCTGTCGGACTGGAACGCCGTCGAGGCGCGCTATGACGAGAAGCGCGGCCTGAAGCCCGGGCGCCGGCTCGGCTGCCAGGCGCAGATCCAGGGCGACATGCTGATCGACGTGCCGCCCGAAAGCCAGGTCCACCGCCAGGTCGTGCGCAAGGCCGCCTCGGCCCGCGCGATCACCATGGACCCGGTCACGCGGCTCCATTTCGTCGAGGTCGCCGAGCCCGACATGCACGAGCCCACCGGCGATCTCGAACGCCTCTCCGCCGCGCTTGCCCGCGACTGGGGCCTCGACGGCGTCCGCCTCGCGCCCGCGCTGCGCCCCGGACTGCAATCCACGCTCCGGCGCGCGAACTGGCGGGTCACCGCCGCGGTCGCCACCCCGCGCGAAGGCGCGGCGCCGGTGATCACCGCGCTCTTTCCCGGGCTGCACGAGGGCGGCCTCTACGGGCTCGCCATCGACCTGGGCTCGACGACCATCGCCGCGCATCTGACCGATCTCGAGACCGGCCAGGTGATCGCCTCCTCGGGGATCATGAACCCGCAGATCCGCTTCGGCGAGGATCTTATGAGCCGGGTCTCCTACGCCATGATGACCGAGGGTGGCGCGGCCGAGATGACCGGCGCGGTACGCGAGGCCATCGACACGCTGGTCCCCGAGATCGCCGCCGAGGCCGGGATCGCGGTCGAGACCATCCTCGAGGTCGTCTTCGTCTGCAACCCGGTGATGCATCACCTGCTCTTGGGGCTCGACCCGGTCGAGCTGGGACAGGCGCCCTTCGCGCTCGCCACTTCGTCCGAGATCGAGACCGATGCGGGCGCGCTCGGACTGGCAGCCCTGCCTCCCTCGGCGCAGATCTACCTCCTGCCCTGCATCGCCGGTCATGTCGGCGCCGACGCCGCCGCGGTGGCGCTCTCCGAGGCGCCGCAGCTCTCCGACGACCTGGTGCTGATCGTCGATGTCGGTACCAATGCCGAGATCCTCCTGGGCGACCGCAGCCGGGTTCTTGCCTGCTCCTCGCCCACGGGGCCTGCCTTTGAGGGCGCGCAGATCTCCTCGGGCCAGCGCGCCGCGCCGGGCGCGATCGAGGCGATCCGCATCGACCCAGAGACCCGCGCGCCGCGCTTCCGGGTGATCGGCTCGGATCTCTGGTCCGACGAGCCGGGCTTTGCCGAGGCAGTGCGGACCACCGGCGTCACCGGCATCTGCGGCTCCGGCATCATCGAGGCCGTGGCCGAGCTTCGCATCGCGGGGCTGATGGACGAAAGCGGTCTCATCGGCTCGGCCGAGCAGACCGGGTCCGAGCGCTGCGTGCCCGACGGGCGCACCCATTCCTATGTGGTCCATGACGGCACCGCCGAAGGCGGCCCGCTCATCACCGTCACCCAGAACGACATCCGCGCGATCCAGCTGGCGAAATCGGCGCTCTATGCTGGTGCGCGGCTCCTGATGGACGAGCGCGGCGTCGATACCGTGGACCGCGTCGTGCTGGCCGGGGCCTTTGGCGCGCATATCTCGCCCCTTCACGCGATGGTGCTGGGCATGATCCCCGACGTGGCGCTCGACAAGGTCACGAGCGCCGGGAATGCCGCCGGAACCGGCGCGCGCATCGCGCTCTGCTCGCGCGCCGCGCGGCGCGGCATCGAGGCCGAGGTCCGGCGCATCACCAAGGTCGAGACCGCCATCGAGCCGCGCTTCCAGGAGCATTTCGTCGCCGCCAACGCGATCCCGCACAAGACCGACCCGTTCCCGCATCTGACGCAGCATGTCAGCCTGCCGGATGTCGCCTTCGGTGCCACGGGCAGCCGCGACGGCGGGCGCAGACGGCGGCGGCGCTGACCGGGCACGGAACGGGCGGTCAGAGCCGCTCGGGTCCGGCGAGGCCGATATCGGCGGGCGACACGGCCACGGATTTCAGGACCGCGAAACAGGGCGCGCCGGGCTCCAGCCCCAGCGCCTCGGCGCTGCGGCGCGTGACCCGGGCGAGAAGCGTGTCCGAGCCCACGCGCAGCTGCGCCACCACCCCCGGCCCAGAGCCGCGCCGCATCGCGATCACCGTCGCGGGCAGCACGTTCAGGGCCGACAGTCCTTCGGGGCGGCGAGAGGCCAGAAGCACGTCCTGGGCGAGGATGCGGATGCGCAGCGACACGCCCGGCGCGGCGTCGATCTGCGGCAGCCAGAGCGTGCCGCCCGACACTTCGAGCTCGGTCAACCCGTCGCCCGATTGCGCACGGACCCGCGCCTGCATGACCGAACCGGCCTCGCGCAGGCCGATCACATGGACGAGATCCGGGTCCGAGAGCAGCGCCTCGGACGGACCGGCCTTGAGCACCCGGCCCCCGTCGATCAGCACGATATGGCGCGCGAGCCGCGCGACCTCGGCGATGTTGTGGGAGACGTAGAGGATCGGTACCCCGGCCTCGGCGCAGAGCCGTTCGAGATAGGGCAGGATCTCGGCCTTGCGCGCGCCATCGAGCGCGGCGAGGGGCTCGTCCATCAACAGCATCTCGGGCTCCGACAGAAGCGCCCGGCCGATGGCCACCCGCTGCGCCTCGCCGCCCGAGAGCGTGCCGGGCCGACGGTCGAGCAGCGCCTCGAGACCCAGAAGCGCCGCGGTCTCGTCGAGCCGACCGCGGCCCCGGCGCGCATAGATCAGGTTCTGTCGCACGCTCAGATGCGGGAAAAGCCGCGCATCCTGGAAGACAAGCCCAAGACGGCGGCGATGCACCGGAACGCAGATGCGCGCCTCGGTATCGAGAAGCACGCGGGGTCCGAGCGCGATCCGCCCCGCATCAGGTGCAAGTAGCCCCGCAATCGCCTGAATGACCGAGCTTTTCCCGGCTCCCGAGCGCCCGAAGAGAACGGTCACGCCGGACGGCGCCTCGAAGGCGATGTCGAGCGCGGTGTCGGGGAAATCGTGGCGGAGCGCGACCGAAAGCGTCATCGGACGACCCCCTCTGCGCGCACCAGATTTTTATCAAAAAATCTGGTGGTTGACCGTGTTTCCTGTGCCGGCTCGGTGCCTCGCCCGATGGTGAGGCCCAGATTTTTAATTAAAAATCTGGGCGCGGAGGGGGGCATGGTTGTGCTCATTGTCCCGCCACCCGGCGCGCGACCCGGCGCGCAAGCCATTCCGACACCAGAAGCGCGCCCATCGACAACGCCACCGAAACCCCCACGAGCGCCAGCGCCGCGCGCTCGCCTCCGGGGATCTGCAGGAAGGCGTAGATCGCCGAAGCGATGGTGCGGGTCTCGCCGGGGATGTTCGACACGAAGGTGATGGTCGCGCCGAACTCGCCCATCGCCTTGGCGAAGCCGAGAAGCGCCCCGGCCAGCAGCCCTGGCAGGATCAGTGGCAGGGTGATCGTCAGGAATACCCGCGCGCGGGACGCGCCGAGCGTGGCGGCGGCCTCTTCGAGCTTGGGATCGACCGCCTCGAGCGCCAGCCGGATCGCCCGCACCAAGAGCGGAAAGGCCATGATCGCCGCCGCAAGCGCCGCGCCAGTCCAGCGGAAAGCGAGCGTCACGCCAAACCAGTCCCAGAGGAGTGCACCGAGCGGTCCCTGCCGCCCGAAGCTCAGAAGCAGGAGGTAGCCCGTGACCACCGGTGGCAGGATCAGCGGCAGGTGAACCAGCCCGTTCAGGAGCGCATGGCCCGGAAATCGCCGCCGCGCGAGGAGGTAGGCTACCGCGAGACCCGGCGGCACGCTCGCGAGTGTCGCCACGAGGGCGACGCGCAGGGACAGGGCAACCGCCTGCCAGGCCTCGGGTCCAAGCGTTTCCATGCGTTTGGCCTAGCTTATCGCGGCGGCGGGACAAAGCCGTGTTCGGCAAAGACCGCCTGCCCTGTCGCCCCGGAGAGCCAGTCGAGAAATGCCCGCGCGGCGTCAGGCGCCGGACCGGCAGCGGTGAGGGCGGCGGGATAGAGGATCGGATCGTGGGTCTCGGGCGGCACGGTGTAGACCACATGCACCCGCGGCTCGGCCCTAGCATCGGTCGCGTAGACCGCCCCGAGCGGTGCCTCGCCCAGCGCCACGAGCGCCAGCGCCGCGCGCACGTTGTCGGTCTCGGCCAGCCGTGGCTGCAGGGCCTCCCAGAGGGAGAGGGCTTTCAGCGCCTGCGCGGAGTAGATGCCCGAAGGCACCGCTGCGGTCAGCGCCGTGGCGAGCCGTCCCTGCGGTCCGAGCCGCACCATGAGATCGGTCTCCGACGTCAGCTTCATCGGGGCGGCCCCTCCCGCGCCCGGGGCCACGAGCACCAGCGCGTTTCCGGCAAGGGTCACCGGTGGTGGAGGTGCCAGCGCGCCTTTCGCTTCCAGCCACGCCATCCACTCGGCATTGGCGAGGACCACCAGATCGCCCTCTGCGCCCGCTGCGAGTTGCCGCGCCAGCGTCGAGCTTCCGGCGAGGACGAGCGTCACCTCGTGACCGCTCTCCTCTTCCCAGGCCGCAGCCGCTGCGCCCAACACGTCGCCGAGGCTCGCCGCCGCGAAGACGGTGATGCGCTCGGCCAGGGCCGGGCCTGACAGAAGGCTGAGGAGAAGTACAAGGACGAAGCGCGGCATGATCGGGATCGGGGTTCAGGGCATCCGGGCGCGAGACTGCGCTCAAGGCGCCAGGCGGCGCAAGCCCTGCGAAGGTGCCGTGCCGCGCGGTCAGGGATTGAGAACATAACACGAACACACTACACTCCCCTCATGACCGCCGCCCTCGCCCCCCTCCTCTCCCGCAGGTCCCACCGGACCGGTCCGGCGCTGACGCTCGGGCCGGACATCGCGCTCGCGCAGGGCCGCGTGCACGAGATCTGCGGCCGCGCCCGGCGGAGCCTGGCGCTGCGGCTCGCCGCCGAGACCGAGGGGCCGGTCGTCTGGATCGCCCCGAGCTGGGGCACCGATCCGCTCGGGCTCGACGGTGTCGCCGCGCTGGTCGCGCCCGCGCGGCTGGTGTTCCTCTCTCCCGCCCGGACCGAGGACCAGCTCTGGTGCCTGGAGGAAAGCCTGCGCTCGGGCATGGTGCCGCTGGTGGTGGCCGATCTCTCCGAGCCGCCCGCCCTCACCCCGGTGCGGCGGCTGCACCTGGCCGCCGAGGCCGGCACCGCAGAGGGCGGCCCGCCCCCGACCGGGCTGCTGCTGACCCCGCGCGAAGGCGGCGCGCCCGGGGTGGAGACCCGGTTCCGGATCGAGCCCGACCACGCGCCGGGAGAGACGCGCTGGCGGCTCGATCGGCTGCGTGCCCGGATGGCCCCGCCCCGCAGCTGGACGCTGGGCCCCGGGATGACGGTCGCGCCGGAACACGCCCCGGCCTGAGAGCGGGCATCGACCGGCCGGATCCGCGCCGACCCAAGCCACCAGCTCGACCCAAGTCACCGGGTCACCGGGTCACCGGGTCACCGGGTCACCGGGTCACCGGGTCACCGGGTCACCGGGTCACCGGG
>NZ_JBHTMU010000069.1:0-8827 GCF_042679605.1 Litorisediminicola beolgyonensis | reverse complement strand
CCTGGGTCGGCCCGGCGCGCGCGCTGCGCTACCGCGACGCGGAGGTGCAGGTGGTGCCGGGGCTGACGGCGGGTCCGACCCTGGCCGACGCGCTGGCGCATATGGGCGCGCGCGAGATGCCGCCCCTGCCGGAGGGTCTTGTGACCTGCGCCGAGGGGTTGCGCGCGGCCTATGCGGCGCGGCTGAGCGGCATGGGCGATACCGGAGAGGTGCCCGAGGTGCCCGGCTGCACCACCCATTTCGCCATCATCGACCGCGCGGGCAACATGGTGTCGCACACCCAGACGCTCTTGTCGCTCTTCGGGGCCAAGATGGTGTCTCCCTCGACCGGGCTTCTGATGAACAACGGGATCATGTGGTTCGACCCCGAGCCGGGCGGTCCGAACGCGCTCGGGCCCGGGAAAGCCTGCCTGATGAATGTCTGCCCCGCGCTCGGGAGCCACGGCGAGGCGCGCTTTGCGCTCGGCGCGGCGGGCGGGCGCAAGATCGTGTCGGCGGTGACGCAGCTCGTCTCGTTCCTGGTCGATCACGGCCTCTCGCTCGGCGAGGCGTTCCATGCGCCCCGGGTCGATGTCTCGGGGCTCGACGCGATCGTGGTGGACCGGCTTTTGCCCGAGGAGCTGGACGCGGGATTATCGGCGCTCGCGCCGGTGATCCGCACAGACCGCACGGTGCTGCCCTTCGCCTTTGCCTGCGCGTCGGGGGTGATGAGCGCGGGCGGCGTGCGCATGGGCTGCACGGAGCCGGAGGCGCCCTGGGCCGACACCGCACATGAAGACGGAGAGACGACATGGTAAGCGATCCCGCCGATCTGGGCGCCATCGAGGCGCGGCGGCTCATCGGCCGCAAGGCGCTGTCGCCGGTGGAGCTGACCGAGGCCTGCATCGCCCGGGTCGAGGGGCTCGATCACGCGGTCAACGCGCTGGTGGCGCGCGATTTCGACCGGCTGCGCGACGGGGCGCGCGCGGCGGAGGAGGCGGTGATGGCGGGCGGGCCCCTGGGCGCGCTGCACGGGCTGCCGCTGGCGGTCAAGGACATGGAGGACGTGGCGGGGCTGCCCACCACCTTCGCCTCCGAGATCTACCGCGAGAACGTGCCCAGCCGCGACGACGCCTTTGTCGCGAGCCTCAGGGCGGCGGGGGCGCTGCCGCTCGGCAAGACCAACGTGCCGGAATGGAGCGCGGGGGCGAACACGCGCAACCGGGTCTACGGGACGACCGGGAACGCCTTCGACCCGTCGAAGAACGCGGCCGGATCCTCGGGTGGCTCGGCGGTGGCGCTGGCCCTGGGCTACGCGCCGCTCGCGACCGGCTCGGATATGGGCGGATCGCTCCGGACGCCCGCGGCCTATAACGGCGTCGTGGGCTTCCGGCCCTCGCCCGGGGTGGTGCCGGACGGGGAGCGCACGCTCGGGGCGCTGCCCCTGTCGACCGCCGGGCCGATGGCGCGTAGCGTGGGCGATCTGGCGCTGCTCTTGTCGGTGATGGCGCGGGCCGACCGGCGCGACGCCTATGCCCATGTCTCCGAGGGCCGGATGGCCTGGGATGCGGAGGGCTTCGCGGTGCTGCCGCGGGTCGATCTCGGGACGCTGAGGGTGGCGGTGACGCCGGATTTCGGCGTCGCGCCGGTCGCGGCGCAGGTGCGGGCGCTTTTCGAAGACCGCGTAGCGCGGCTTTCGGGCGCGTTCGGCACGGTCGAGGCGACCCATCCCGACAGCTTTGACGCCGACCGGCTCTTCGCGGTGCTCCGGGCGCTGTCCTTCCTGGCGGCCTTCTCGGATCACCTGCGCGACAGGCCGCATCTCGTGGGGCCGAACGTCACCGCCAACGTGATCGAGGGGCAGGGCTACAGCGCCGAGGATGCCGCCCGAGCGCTGGCGGCGCAGGGGGCCTACCAGCGGCGCTGGTCGGCGTTTTTCGAGCGCTGGGACATCCTCATCTCGCCGATGGCGACAATCCAGCCGCGCGACTGGCACGAGCTGGCGCCGACCGAGATCGACGGGCGCCCGACCGAGAGCTATTACCAGTGGCTGAGCCTCGCCTACGCGACGACGCTCGCGGGGCATCCATCGATCACGCTGCCCTGCGGGGTGGACGCGGATGGCATGCCCTTCGGTCTGCAGATCGTCGGGCAGCGCCACGAGGACCGGAAGCTCCTGGCGGCAGCGGCGGAGATCGAGGCGCTGATCGCGGCGAGCGACGGGCTGGCGCGGCCGCGCGCCGACCTGGAGCGGCTTCGCGCGGCACGGCCACTGGCCGAAAGCGCCGGGTTTTTCGATCTCTGAGCGCCGGGGGCCGCGCGCCCCGATCGGGCCGCGATAAAGATTTCTTTCCGCAACCGCCTGTCGCGGTTAAGGTTTCAACCGATTTGAGGCCGCGTCGGGGACCGGCGCGGAACGTATTAACGGTGGTTTGACGGAACGCTCTTAGCGATTCCGTAAGCTTGGTGGGGACGAGAGACATAGAACCCCCGCCGGTCGGACGCACCGAAGGCGGATTGCAGATGGAATGGACGCAGCCATGGATTTGTTAAGCGACAGCGAAAGCGTCCTGCCGCGCCTGTACCTGTTGGGGGCCTTCAGCCTCACCGACAGGGACGGAACCGACCGGACCCCGAAGAACAAGAAATCCCGCGCGCTTCTGGCGCTTCTTGCCCTCTCGCCGCGCGGCACGCGCACGCGGATCTGGCTGCGCGACAAGCTCTGGAGCGAGAGCGACGAGGAACGCGCCTCGGGGAGCCTCCGACAGGCGATCTTCGATCTGAAGCGGTCGCTGGAGCCCCTGGGCGAGCCGATCTTCTCGTCGGACCGCAACTCGATCACGCTGCATCTCGAAAAGGTCTGGGTGGATCTGCGCGCCTTCAAGAACGGCGAGCCGATGCCCGCCGATCTCGATCCCCAGGCCGAGCTTCTCGAAGGGCTCGACATCGCCGACGAGGAGTTCGAGGAATGGCTGATGATGGAGCGCTCCGCCTGGGAGACGTTCCGCGACGACATGGCCGAACGCCCCGAGGCGACGCGCATGACCGCGCCGGTGCGCGCGGTCCGGCCGAGCTCGACCAACATGATCGCCATCGGTCTTCTGCCGGGGATCGTGCATGGCAGCGAGAAGGGCGCAGAATATATCGGCGATTACATCGCCGAATCGATCGCGCGGACCCTGTCGGAATACCAGCCCGTTGATATCGTCGATCTGCGCGGCGGCTTCTCGCCCTCCGAGGATATCTCGGCGGCGGAGCCGGACTACCTGATCCGCACCCGGACCCTTGTGGTGGGCGACAGCACCTCGGTCACCTTCCTCGTCTACGAGCCGGGGTCGAACGCGCTGCTTCTCAGCCAGTCGATGCAGACGCGGCAGAGCGATTTCTACGAGGACGAGTTCGCGCTGACCAACCAGTTCGTGGCGCAGAATGTCGATCACCTGGCGAAGATCATCCTGCACCCCTCGACCCGGAGGCAGGGGATCCGAAACGATCACGGCGCGCTTCTGGGCTACCGGCTGCTCGCGGGCATGTTCGATCTCGACGCCAGCAAGATGGAGACCGCGCGGCAGACGCTGGTGCGGGCGCAGCAGGACAGCGGCAATGCGCTCTTCCCGAGCCTGACGGCCTATGCTTCGTCCTTCGCGCTGGGCGAGTGCCTGGGCGGCTGGGACGAGGCGCGGCGCGACGAGACCGAGGCGCTGGCCCGCGACGTGTTGCAGGACAACCCGTTCAACTCGATCTCGCTGGCCTGCGTGGGGCATGTGATGGGCTTTGTCCTCGACCGCCACGACATCGCCGCCGAGATCTTCGACCGCGCGGTGCAGCTCAACCCGATGCAGGCCTTCGTCTGGGACCACCTGTCGCTGCACCAGATGTATTGCGGCGATCTGGAGAAGGCGCGGGCGTCCTCGGACCGGGCGGTGCTTCTGGGGAATTACAGCCCGATCAGCTACACCTACGAGACCACCGCCTGCATGATCGCGACGCTTCAGGGCGATCACGGCCGCGCGGTGCAGCTGGGCCGGCGCGCCCTGGTCAAGCGCCCGCGCTTCCACGCGGCGCTGCGCTACACGCTGGCCGCGCTCGGCCATATGGGGAACACCGAGGCCGCGGCCGACACGCGGGCCCGTCTATTGGCCATCGATCCGGATTTCGCGGACCGCGAGGTGCAGAAAGAGCGCTTCCGCCTGCCGCTTCCGGACGAGCGGCGCCATGTGCTGGATGGCATCGCCAAGGCCGGTTTGTAAGGGAGGGATCATGGAAGACCCGTTAAGTTTGCTGAACACGACACGGTTCGTCGTGACGACCCGGGGGCTGATCCTCGAAGGCGCGGATACCTCTCTGACCGAAGCCGGGTTTCCGGCCTTCGACGGTGGCGCGGGCTCGGGCGGTGGCGCCCTGAACTCGCTCTTGGCACTGAACCGGTCGGCGCGGTCCGGGCTCAATCGCAACCGCAACCGCAATCGGAACCGCAACAGGAACCGCAACCGCAATCGCAACCGGAACCGCGGTGCCTTCGAGGCCGCGGCGGGGCCGGAGCTGGCGCTCGAGCCCTTCAACGAGCGCAAGGCGCTCTACGATCTCTTCGACCAGTGGGCCTTCCTGCCGCTGCCGCCGCCGCCCGCGCCCGAGCAGCTTCGCCGCGAGGCGCTGGAGCTCCTGCGCAAGCAGATCCGCCTGAACTCGGCCGAGGAGGCGATCCGCAAGGAGGAGATCCTGCTCGAGAGCACGCTGGAGCTCTCGGCCTATCTGCGCCCGCTCGGGATCGAGGAGCTGGGCGGCTACGATGCGACGACGAGCCTCGTCCTGCTGACGCTCCTGATCTGCGACGAGATCGGGCTGCGCTACAAGGACCGGTTCAACGCGCCGCGTCCGAACTATGTCGAGCCGCGGCTGCGTCCGTTCCTGCCGAACCCGCCGCATGCCTCCTACCCGTCGAACCATTCGTTCCAGTCCTTCGCGGTCGCCTTCGTCCTGAGCCGGGTGATCCCCGAGCATCCGGCCAGCTCGGAGCTGTTCCTGCGGGCGCGCCGGGTGGCGGAGAACCGCGAATGGGCCGGGGTGCATTACGCCGCGGACACCAAGGCCGGTCACGACCTGGCGCGGATGGTGATGCCGGTCCTCGAGGTCGTGCTGCGCGACCAGATGCTTGCGGCCCAGAAGGAATGGATCTGACACCATGACGACCACGACCACGACGACGACGGACGGCACGGGCCGCGAGGTCTACGCCAACTACCCCGCCCTCTGGCATCTCGAAGCGATCGGCGTGCTCGACGCCTTCCGGGGCGGCGCGCGGAAGGAGGCGGGCAAGACCCCGACGCGGGTCGCGGTGATCGACACATCGGTGGCGGTGCGGCACCCCTGCCTGAAGGATGCCATCGACACCTCGCTGGCGATCGACTTCTTCTCGAACCGGCTGGGCGCGTTTCCCTATTACAAGGACGGCGAGAGCTTCGCCCCGAACGTGCCAAACCTCGCGACCGACGTGGCCGATGCGCTGCCCGCGACGCGGACGCTCCTGAACGAGCTCGTGGACCGGCTGTCGCATACCTCGGAGCCGCATGTGAACGGGGTGGCGCCGTGCGTGTCGCAGGAGTTCTCGAACCACGGCACGGCGATTGCGGGGCTGGTGGGCGCGCGGCCCGCCATTGCGGAGATCCCGGCCGATTACATCGGGGCGGGGGCCAGCGAGGCGAAGATGCCGCTGCCCTATACCGGCGTCGATCCGTTCTGCCGGATGGTGCCGATCTCGACCAATTTCGACACCGATCCCGAGGCGCTGATCCTGGCCTTTCTATATGCCGAGATGATCGACGCGCAGGTGATCCTCTTGCCGCGCTCGATCCCCGATCCGTTCCGCACCGTCCCGCCCATCGATCACGAGGAAGGCGTGCTCGAGGCTCTGATGCCCGCCTATCCGACGACCCGCGAGCAGATGCTCTGGGGTGAGCTCGCGCAGCTCATCGTGGCGATCTCGATGAAGCGGCCGATCGTCTGCGCGGCAGGGAATTTCCAGGAATCGGGCGGCATCTATCCCGCCAACCTCGCCTGCGACCATAACGGCGTGATCGCGGTCGGCGCGGCCAATGCCAAGGGCGTCGTCGCGGGCTATTCCGAGACCGTGGGCGCGACGGTGATGGCGCCGTCGAACGATGTCGAGACCTATGACCGGGTGTCGGTGCGGCTCGACATGCAGGCGGCCGATTACCACGACCGCGCCGCGCCCCAGCGCAACAACAACGGCAATTTCTCGCATTTCGAGGTGATCTCGACCGATGTCCCCGGGCGGCACGGCTATTCCTACAGCCCGTTCGAAAGCACCGAGCCCGAGGACGGCCTCCGCGAATTCGGGTCGTATTTCTGCCGCTTCGGCGGGACCTCGGCGGCCTCGGCGATCACCGCGGGCTTCGTGTCGCTCGGCTATTCGCTGGGCGAGATCCAGCCCGGGACCGACGGGCTCGGCGCCAAGAACTGGCTCTTGTCGAAAACCGTGATGGTCGAGACCGCGACCGGGACGTTCCAATGCCCGGCCTGGGCGGGGCAGGTGAGCTTTCCCGGTCTCGATGTCTGAGGCCGCTCAGGCGTTCCAGAGAACCTCGCCCAAGCCCGCGATGGCATAGCCGGGCTGGCGCGCCGCCTGGGCGGCGAAGCTCTCGGAGCGCAGGAAGCCGAAGAGGGTCTGGAGGCCTGGGTCGAAATAGGCCCGGCGGCAGACCAGGAGATCGAAACGTTCCTCGAGGAGCGGCAGGAAGCGCAGCCCATGCGTCTCGGCGAGGCTTGCAAGCCCGAGCGTGGCATCGGCGCTGCCCTGCTGGACCGCAAGCGCGGCATCGGCCTCGTTGAAGGCGGTGTCCTGCCAGTCGATGCGGGACGGCGCGACGCCCGCCTCGGCAAGGAGCGCGTCGAGAAGCGTCGCGGTGCCCGATCCCTCCTGCCGCGGCACGACGCGGGCGCCGTCGAGACCCGCAAGGCCGGTGATCGTGCTGTCGGGCCGCAGGAGCAGGCCGCGGGCGCGGGTAAATCCCCTGAGGAGCACCGCGCCCGGGGGCGCGATGCGCGCCACGGAGGCGATGTTCCAACCGTCCCCGGTCTCGTCGCGCAGGTGCAGGCCCGCGATCACGCCCTCGCCCCGGGCGAAGCGGTCGAGCCCGTCGCCGGAGCCGCCGAGAAAGCTCGCCAGACCGCATTGCGACTGCCGGACCGCCCAGTCGAGGAGCGGGTCGTGGCTGCCCAGAAGCACCGCGGGCCGGTCAGTGGCGGTCTCAAAGGGGGCGGGCGCGCTTGCGGCCCCGGCGGCGATCCAGGCGCGGATCTCGTCTTCGGGGAAGAGGAGCTTGCCGGTGACCTTGGAACAGGGCACAGCTCCCTTGGCGGCGAGGTCGTAGATCTTGCGTTCCTTGACCCGCAAGAGATCGGCCAGCTCGCGCACGGTCAGGAAATCGGGCATCGGGTCTCCGAAGGCTTGGGCAGGGCCGCGCGCGAGTATCGCGGCGTGACGTGCCGAGGGCAAGCGGGGCTTCCCTCTCGTCCGGGCGCACCGTAGCGTGGCAGCATGAGCGAGAGCGACGATATCCGCCCCGGCGAGATCGCGGTCGAGGCGCCGCCGCCCGACGATGCGCGGCTGCGCTTCATCGGGCGCTGCGTGACGCCCTTTGCCGAGCGCAAGGACTGCCCGCGGCAGGGGCGGCTCGACGGTCCCGAATGCCGGCTGGAGATCTTCGCGCCCTGGGGGCGGGCGCTTGACGGGATCGAGGCGTTCGAGACGCTCGACGTGCTCTACTGGCTCGACCGGTCGCGGCGCGATCTCGTGCTGCAGAGCCCCAAGAGCGACGGCGGGCTGCGCGGCACCTTCTCGCTGCGCTCGCCGGTCCGGCCGAACCCGATCGGCCTGGCGCGGGTCAGGCTGGTGCGGCGCGAGGGCGACACGCTGGTGGTGCGCGGGCTCGATTGCCTGAACGGAACCCCGCTTGTCGACATCAAGCCGGATCGCTGCGCATTTTCCGTGCAAGCGCCTCCGAAAGCCGCGGATCGCTGCTGATTCCGGGTTGCCTTGCCCGGCGGCTTATGTGCCAACTCGCGCTGTCCGGACGGGCGGGACGGGGGTGCCTTCGGTCTGGACAAACGCCGCTTCGGGTCGGGTCTATTCGGGCCCGGTGATGCCCGGCGGTCGGACTGAGGGGACGGACTGCCATCGCCTACGACGCGCTCATGAGTGCCGAACCGCCCGCCGCGCAACGCGCGCGGGGCGATCTGATGCTCAGTGCCCGCCGCCGCGGCGCGGCCAGCGTGATCGACGGGCTGTCGATGGCGGGGTCCTCCAAGTTTCTCTTTCCTTATCGCCACGGCGCGGATCGGCTGGACGCGGTCTGGCTGAACACCGCGGGCGGGATCACCGGCGGCGACCGGTTCTCGCTCGATGTGACCTGCCGCGAGGCCGCGTCGCTCAGGCTTTCGAGCCAGGCGGCGGAGCGGGTCTACAAGGCGCGTCCCGGACCCGTAGGCCGCGTTGCCGCGACCGTGACGCTGGAGCCGGGGGCCGAGGCGCTCTGGCTGCCGCAGGAGACCATCCTTTTCGACGGTGCGGCGCTGGAGCGGAGCTTGCAGGTCGAGATGGCGCGGGATGCGCGCTTCCTTGGCGTCGAGACGCTGGTCTTCGGGCGCGCGGCGATGGGCGAGCGTGTCCGGAGCCTGCGGCTGTCGGACCGGATCGACATCCGGCGCGAGGGGCGGCTCGTCTGGGCCGACCGGCTGCGGCTCGACGGCGATGCGGAGGCCGCGCTTGCGAATGCCTTCGTGGGCGGCGGGGCCGGAGCGGTCGCGACGCTTGTCTGCGCGCGGCCCG
>NZ_JBHTMU010000068.1:0-9021 GCF_042679605.1 Litorisediminicola beolgyonensis | reverse complement strand
TTGCTGCTGCTCATCATGGCCTCCTTGCCTCAAAATTAGCGAAGAAGGCGTCCACGATACACGGGGCTATTCAATCGTCATCTACTGGCTATGAGTCCTGAGCCTAGTTCATGGCCGCGGTTCCGGTGGGAATGCTTGCACCTTTTATTGTGAATATAGAAGCGGAGTTTGAAAAATAACCGCTGCCATCGGCATGCTGATGCAAGGGTTCTAGTAGCGACTGAGGCTGTTACCATAACATAAACCTCATTATACGAGACTGACGCTATTTCGTGTTACGGTGTATTGAAGGAAACTACCACTCGCCCTAGCGGTATTTGCAATACCCAGCACCCGATAGGGGCAGACCAGATCGCCGTCGATCGGAAGCTAGTTGGGGACGCGGTCGAAAGTGAATTCGAGGTTGCGGGAGAGAGCGGCGGGGGCAAGAGCGCTGCAGACCTCTTCGACCCGCGCGTTCAGGTCGAAGCGTGGCGAGGGGCCGGAGGTTCCGTGGCGCAGGCGTTCGAGTTGCAGGACCTGGTTGCCAGCCGGGCGGACGTGCGGGCGGCCGAGATGAGCTCGGTCTGACGTGCGGCGCGGTCGGCCTCGTTTTTTACGTTGGTTAGCGTTTCTGCCGGCGCGAGCAGGGCGGCCGCGGGGTTACGCAACTGGTGCGCCGCGTCGGAGATAAAGGTTTGGTCCGCCTCGATATTGTCGCGCACTTGGCCGAAGAGGCGATTGAGCGTGGAGACGACGCCCGCAACCTCCTTGGGGACGGGCCGCCGGATGCGGGCGAGATCGTCGGGCGAGCGCTGCTGGATCGCGGCCTGAAGATCGTTGAGCGGGCTGAGGTCGATCTGCACGCCAAGCCAGATCACCAGCGCGAGAGCGACCCTCAATCCGGCCACATTCGCGAAGGCCCGCAGCGCCAGCTCGCAGGCGAAGGCCTGGCTGTCGCTGATCCGCCGCCGGACCGTCACCACCGTCTCGCCCGCAAGGTTTCCGATCGTGCAATCCTCGATCATGCGCTGCACGCGCATCTCCTCGCCGCGATAGGTGGCCACTAAGTAGTTCGGCTGATCGCGCAGTGCGTCGAAGGCGCCGCGCGGCGACTAGGCGTAGCCGGTCACGAAGATGCCGCCGGGACCGGTCACGTGGTAGAAGATCTGTCCACCCCCGGCAACGGAGCCGAAGCTGTGGGTGCTGGGCGCAAGCGTGTCGCCACCCGAGATCGCGACTTCCCGCGAAATGGCGAGCGCTACCGCGAGGAGGCTGTGATCGAAGAGTTCCTCGGAGGTGCGTTGCGCGGCTTGGAACCGCCAGAGCCCCATCAGGACCGACACCAATAGGAGCGGTGGCAGTATGACCAGCACCAGCTGCATCCGCTGGAACATCGCCTTGCTCTGCGGTCTAGCGTGCATCGACGTCCAGCATGTAGCCGAGACGGCGGGCGGTCTTGATGCGGATGCCGAAGGGCTTGAGGCGCGAGACATGCGGCTCGATGGCGCTCTCCCCGGCGCTCGAGCCGGTTCCGTAGAAATGGCTGATGCGCCGCAATTTCGACGCCAGCCGCCCGCGTCTCTCGAGCAGGCATTCGAGCGAGGCGATCTCCTTGCGGGCTAGGTCGAGCCGCTCTCCGTCCCGCAGAAGCAACCGGCCCGCGCGATCGAAGACCATCGGCCCGAGCGTCTCGCTTTCGGTGAACTCGAGATCCGTGCGCCGCGCCGTGACCCGGAGGCGGGCTTCGAGCTCGTCCATCTCGAAGGATTTCGTGAGATAGTCGTCCGCCCCGGCATCGACACCTGCCACCCGCTCGGCGGTTACCGAGCGCGCGGTCAGCAGGATGATCGGGGGGCCGTCGCGGCGTCGCCTGAGGACGCGCAGTGGCGTTGACGAGGACGCGCGCTAAGTCGCCTACTGCTCCTTGAAGGCGCGGGACATGCTGTCGCGGACGGGTTTGGCGAGGTAGTCGAAGAAGGTCCGGGTCTCGGTCTGGACCATCGCCTCGGCGGGCATGCCGGGGAGAAGGTGGAGATGGGCGACCCGCTGCATCTCTTCGGGCGGCAGGTCGATATTGGCGACGTAGATCTCTTGCGCGATGCCCTCGCTTGTGTCGGTGATCGAGTCCGCCGAGACGTAGCTGACCGTGCCATTCAGCACCGGGGTCGTGCGCTGGTTCATCGCGGTCAGGCGGACGGTGGCGTGCTGGCCGGTCGAGACGCTGTCGATATCGGTCCTGAGCACCTTGATCTCGACCTGAAGGGGCGCGTCCGTGGGCAGGATCTCGACGATCGGCTTGCCGGTCTCGATGACGCCTCCGACGCTGTGGTAGTGAAGGCGCACCACGGTGCCCGAGACCGGGGCGGTGATGGCAGCGCGGGTGAGGATGGCGTCGGCCTTGCGCGTCTGTTCGCGGATCGAGTCGAGCTCCGCCTGGATCGATTGCAGGTCCTCGACCACAGCCTGGCGACGGTCGCTCATCAGCTTGGCGCGGCGGCGGTCGAAGCGCGTGCGCTCTTCCTCGAGCTCGGCCAGTTGCGAGACGAGCCGCGCGATCTGGCCTTCGGATTCCAGCAGAGCGCGCCGCAGAAGCCCGGTCTCTGCGGCTTTGACGAGTCCTTTCTCGGCCAGCGCCTCCTTGGCGGCAAGCTCCTCGGCCAGGTTCTCGGCCCGCGCCTCGAGCGCGGCGAGCTGCCCGGAATACCCGTCGGCGCGGAGGGTCAGCGAGGCGAGTGAGCTGTCGAGGATCGAGAGATCGGTCTCGAGCACCGACCGCGAGACCTGGAAGGCGAGGCGCTGCTTGTCGAAGATATCGGCCAGTTCCGCCTCTTCGCGTGCGGCGTCGAGCGACGGCGGGAAGGTGACGGTGTCCTCGTTGCGATATTCGGCGAGGAGACGCGCCGCGATCGCTTCGAGTCGGAGCTGGCGCAGCCAGAGCTCGCGCTGATCGGCCTGCGCGGCGGTGCGGTCGAGTTCGATCAGCGGGTCGCCCGCCATGACGCGATCGCCTTCGGAGACGCGGATGTCGCGGATGATGCCGCCCTCGAGATGCTGCACGATCTTGTTGCGGCCCGTGGCGACGAAGGTCCCCTGCGAGATCACGGCGGCGGCCAGTGGCGCGGTCAGCGCCCAGGCGCCGAAGCCGCCGAAGCTGAGCGCCATGAGCAGCACCGCGGTGATGGAGAGGCGCAGGATCGAGCGGGGGACGTCCGCAGACCAGCCTTCGGTCGGGATCGGGGTCATCGGGTCTCTCCTTCAAGCGCGTCGGGCTGGGACGGGGCGGGCGCGGCCGGTGCAGCTTTGGGCTGTTTGCCAAAGGAGGACAGCCGTTCGAGCACCTCGTTGCGCATGCCGAACATCGCGATATTGCCGTCCGCCAGCATCATGATCTTGTCGACCACCGGCAGCAGCGCGGTCTTCTGGGTGATGACCACGACGGTGATCTCGCTCTCGCGGGCGTGCTGGATGGCGCGAGCCAGCGCCTTGTCTCCCGCGGCGTCGAGGTTCGAGTTGGGCTCGTCCAGCACCAGGAGCTTGGGGTTGCCGAAGAAGGCGCGAGCGAGGCCGATGCGCTGTTTCTGCCCGCCCGAGAGCGGCGCGCCATCGGCGGCGACGATGGTCTCGTAGCCCTGCGGGAGCGAGGCGATCATGTCATGGACATCGGCCAGAACGGCGGCACGGTAGACATCGGCGTCATCGGCATCGGCGCGCATCCGGGCGATGTTCGACTTGATCGTGCCGGGAAAGAGCTGCACGTCCTGCGGCAGATAGCCGATGCTCTCGCCCAGTTGCCGCGGCTCCCAGTTGCGCAGATCCATGAGGTCGAGCCGGACATTGCCCGAGGTGGGCAGGATCGAGCCCACGAGCATCTTGCCGAGCGTGGTCTTCCCGGCGCCGGAATTGCCGATCACCGCAAGCGTGTCGCCGGGATCGAGCCGGAAGCTGATGCCATTCAGGATCACCTGCTTGGTGCCGCCGGGCACGTAGAGCAGCCGTTCGACATCGAGCCGCCCCTTGGGATCGGGCAGGCGCAGCTTGTCTTGCCACTGGCCCGCGGCCTTCAGGAGCGCGGAGATGCGCCCATAGGAATTGCGCGACAGCAGGAAGCCGTTCCAGCCCTCGATGGCGCCTTCGATGGGGGCGAGCGCGCGTCCGGCGATGATCGAGGCGGCGATGACCATGCCGCCGGTGATCTCGCCCTGGAGCGCGAGATAGGCGCCCCAGCCCAGAAGCGCGACCTGGGTCAGGAGGCGAATGCCGCGCGAGACCGAGGCGCTCCAGACGTTGCGGTCCTGCGCCGTCACCTGTTCGCGGAGCGACGTGGCGGTGTCGCGACCCCAGATCGAGACCAGTTCGGGGATCATCGCGAGCGCGTTGATGACCTGCGAATTGCGCGACATCGAATCGAGATGCAGGTTCGCGCGGCTCTGCGCCGTGTTGGCGCGTGCAAATGGCGCGGAGGTCAGGCGCTGGTTGACCAGCGCCACGACCACCAGCGCCCCGGCCGTTCCGAGAGTGATGAGGCCGAGATCGGGATGGACGAGGAAGATCGCGAGGACGAAGAGCGGCGCGAAGGGCACGTCGAGAAAGGACAGGAGCGTGCCGCCGGTCAGGAAGGACCGCACGGTCTGCAGATCGCCGAGCGTCTGATATTCGCGCCCGTTCGAGTGGAGCGAGGCATGCGCCGCGGCTTCGAGGATCGGCGCGCCCATGCGCACGGCCACCTCGACCGCGGTGCGCATCAGCATCATTCGCCGGATCGCGTCGAACACGGCCTGCATGACCACCGCACCGCAGATGACGACGGTCAGCATCACCAGCGTGTCGATCGAGCGGCTGGTCAGGACGCGGTCGGAGATCTGGAAGAGATAGATCGGGATCGCGAGGACAAGCACGTTGGTCGCTACGGTCAGGAGCATGACCATCGTCAGGTTCTGCCAGACGGCGCGCTTTCCGGCGGCAAGCTGCCGCGCGGCGCTGTCGTTGACCTTGCGCTTGTGGAAGCTCTGGGCGTCCTTGCCATCGAGCGCGGGCTGGAGCTTCTGGCCGTCGGCGCGGCGCTCCCTGGCGGTGGCGCTGCCTTTGCCTTCGGCACTGACGCGGGCGTCGCCGTCGAGGATCAGCACGTCCTTCTCGGCGGTCCTTGTCTCGGTCATCGGGTCTCCTCCGTGAAGTCCTCTGCCGCCTGCCTCAGGCGATCATGGTCTGCATGACGTCGGCCGGGACCGCGTCGTCGTAATCGAGATGGCCCTTGGCCTTGCCGGGCACGTCCTTGTCATGCCCGAGCGCCTTGCCCTTCTGGGCGATGTCCTCTGACAGGAAGGCCACGGCTGCGGGGGTCAGGTCGCCCTGCGCGGGGGCGTTTTCGGGGCCGGTGTCGATGAACTCGGCCTGGTAGATCACCGCGTCCGAGTAGATCTCGCCACCGACCAGAACCGAGCTCGGGCCGCCGAGGTCGATCACCTCGGCGAGGTTCACAAGCGTGTTGCCGTCGGTCTCGACCTCGGGCGCCGCGTCGGTCGCGTTTTGGGTCTCGGTGTCGGTGGTTGCGGTCTCGAACGGCGGCGCGAGTGCTGCGGGCGTGTCCTTCGCCGCGCCGTTCGCTGGCGTGGTGTCGGAGGCGGCGGCCGTGTCGGATTTGCCTTTTGGCGCGTCCTTGTCGGCGTCCGATGCCGCAGGGTTGGGCGGGGTGCCCTTCGCGGTGTCGGGCAGGTCCTTGGTCTTGGCGAGCGGGTCCGAGGCTGTGTCGGTCTCCGCGATGTCCTCGACCAGGGGCTTGGCGACCAGAGGGTCGGGCGGGGGAGCCGGTTCGGTGTCGATCTCCGGAGCGTCGGCAGTGCCTTTGGCGGTCGCAAACACGGTCGTTCCGGTATCGTCCGCGATGCTCACGGAGGGGGCGCCGGGGTCTGCGTCCGGCTTGGCGTCTGCGGGTGTCTTTGCCGATGCCGTGGAGGACGCGGTCTTCTCCGGAGCGTTCGACGCGGCCGCCGCGCTGTCGCCTTTTGCAGCGGTCGTCGCGTCGGGCGTCGTTTCGGCGAGAGAGGTCTTTTCCGCAGCCTTCGGGGCCTTGTTCACCCCGGTCTCCGCTTTGGTCGCCGGTTTCGCGCCTCCCGAGGCCTCGGCTTGCGTCTTGGGCGCGGGAGCTTTGCCCTTGGAGGATGCCTCGCTCGCGGGCGCCTTGGCCGCGACGGGCTTTTCCACGGGCGCCGTGATCTCGACGCGGTCGCTGTCCGAGACGATGTTGGTCTGGCTGACATGGTGCAGGATGACCAGGTCGCCCTTCACATGCAGCACGTCGAGCCCGTCGCCGCCATCGTCGATCCCCGAGGCCGCCAGCGCCTCGATGTCCAGCTCGCCGTCCGACAGGATCGGCGCGACCGGCTTCGCCATGCCCGAGACCTCGTCGGAGGGGCCGGAGATGCGGGCCGAATTGACGACGAGATTTGCCTCGGACGGTTTGGTCTCCGCCGGAGCAGGCGTGTCTGGTTTTTCAGGGGCGGCCGCTTTGGGGGCTGGGTCGGTCGGCTTTGCCGTGACTGTCTTGGGACCGGGCGGCGAGATCGTTTTTTCTCCGACGTCCACCTTCGGCTTGGAAGAGGCAGCCAGAGTGACGGTTGGGGTCTCGGCGGGCGCTTCCGCCGTGCCACCCTCGGAGCTTGTGGCAGAGCCGTCGGGGCCATCCTCGCCATCGCTAATCGCGATGGGGTCGCCCGTCTCGGGCGCACCTTCGGCAACCGGGTCGACATCCGAGACAGGCTCTTTGGATGCAGCGGGTATACTTGGTGCAATGACCACATCGTCGTCGGCGAGGACGTTCACCTGCGTCACCCAGCGATAGACGATCAGGTCGCCCTCGACGAAGATCGCGTCATACTGGGCGCCGAGAAGCGCGAGGAGCGCGCCGTCGGTGACGAGATTGCCGCCGACCTCGATCCGCGTTTCGGTGTCGTTCGAGACGGTCACGACATCGGTATCGGTGACGAAATTGACCTGCGTCGTATGGGTCAGGCTCATCAGGTCGCCCTCGACGGTGGCGACGATGATCACGCTCGGCGGCGCGTCATTGAGGCTCAGCGAGGTGGTCTCTGCGATCACCGGTACCGCTTCGATGCTGGCGATGTTCGTGACCTCGGGGGCGGTGTCCTGGGGTGTTTCGGTGTCGCTTGTCTCGCCGGGGTCCCCGGCGGGCGCGATCTCGACCCGGTTGGCATCGCTGACCACGTTGATCTGGGTGATGCCGGTGACGAAATGCGCGTCGCCCCAGACGCCGATCACCGGGGCGTCGATCCAGCCATCCGCGATCACGGTGCTGTTGATCGCGACATTGTCGCCGGTGGAGACGCTGACCGGCGCGGTGTCGCTGCTCTCAGTAGTCTCTGGCGCGTCCAGTCGGTCGTCCAGCCGCTTGGTCAAGGCGTCCTTCGCGGCGGCGTAATCCGCGCTCTCGCCATCGACGCGGGTTTCCCCGGCACCGTTCTGGAACGCGACATGGGTGACGATCTCGACGGGCGGCGGCGCGGCCGCACCGTCTTCTGGCGACGTGTCGGGAGAGGGAAGCTTGAGGGAGACGGCTGCGTCCGACGCGATACCCGTGACCGATATCGTCTCCACCTCGCCCGCGAGAGCGTCCGCCATGCCGCCGTCGCGCAGCGCTTCGATCTTCTCCTGAGCGTTGGCGACAAGCTCGGCGGGTGTGGAATCGGGACCGAGCGTGTCCTGCATCGGCCCCGCGAGGGTTTCGGCAATCTCGGTCAGATGGTCGATCCGGTCGGCGGCTTGAACCATCCAGGCCTCGGCTGAGACAGGCGAACTGCTGACAACATCGCTGTCTGCCACGTAATTGACCTGGATGGTGACGACCGCGACCGATCCGGGGGGTGTGGCCTCGAACACGATCGGGCCGACCTCTTCCCCGCCTGACAACCGGTTCTGGACGACGGTCTCCTCTTGCGGCGCGAGCCGGGCCGAGGGTGGTGCGACCGTGTCCGCGACCGGTGCGGACGAGGCGTTCACCGGGTCCTTTGAGATCTCCACGACGGGCCCCGGAGGGGGAAGGGAGATGTCGGACACCTCGGGCACGTGGTCCGGAACCTCGAAGGGCGTCTCCGCGGGGGGAACCTCTACCACGACCCCTGGGAGATCGGTGTCGGAAGCTCCGGCCTTGAAGCTGTCGAACTCGGCCTTCAGCCGCGCACGGTCTTCGAGAAGCTCGAAGAGACCGATGAAATGCGCAATGGCGTCGGTGATCCTGTCGAAAGCCACGGGACAAAATCCTTGAAGAAACGGGGTCACGGCACCCGAAAATGCAGGGCCGGTGCGGTCCGTGTGGTCGGTCAGCAGTCCCGATCCGCACGGACCCTAGGGTCTCAGAGAGTTGGCGAGGTCGCTTAAACCTCGTCCTCTCCGACCAGGGAGTTGGTGAAGTTTCCACCCACCACGGTCATATCGACCTGGTTGCCAAGAATGTTGGCGCCCATCGCGATCGACTGGTTGAACGCGGCCTGGTCCAGCAAGGCGTCGGCAGACGCCGCAGACGAGCCCGTCACGAACCCGTCATCGCCATTGTTCGAGCCCCAGACGCCGCCGCTTCCGCCTGCGCCGCCGGCACCGCCCATGGCGTCGCCCGCTGCACCGCCGGTGGCTGCGCCGACACTGGCATCGCCCCCCATGGCGTAGCCGGACAGACCGCCGGTGGCATCACCACCCGCACCGCCGGTTCCCGCACCGCTGATTCCGGTGGCCGAGCCGCCGGTCGCATCGCTCCAGGAGCCGGATTTCGCCGCCGAGAGACCGATCCCGATCCCGTTCGCGGCCGCATAGGACGCGGCATCGGCGAGGGCGTCGGCCGCCTCTTCGCTGTCGCACCAGTCGTCCCACTTGCCTTTGCCGTGGCCGTGGTCGTCACCGCCCGCGCCCGAGGCATGGGCGCCGCTCTCGGCACCGGCACCGGCCGCTCCGAGACCCAGGCCCGCGCTCAGCGCACCGGAGATCGCGGCGGAGCCGGCATCGGCGCTTGCCGAGGCATCGCCCGAGCTGCCG
>NZ_JBHTMU010000067.1:0-9457 GCF_042679605.1 Litorisediminicola beolgyonensis | reverse complement strand
GCGCCGCCGGGGCAGGCGGGCGCTGTGGGGCGCGATGGCATGGCCGAACAGGCCGCGCCCGTCCTTGAGCCGGAGCACCCGCTCTTCGGTCGGCCGTCCGCGCATCAGGTCCGGCAGATCGTCGACGCTCAGCTCCATCAGCTCGTCGATGCGCCGCCCGATCAGGGTCTCGCCATCGGGCGCGAGCGCGGTGCGCGCGCCGCTGGTCATGCCGAGGATGACGCCCGAGCCGTCGAGCGCGACGGCGGCCTCGGGATCGACCTCGAGGAATTCGGGGCTGGTCGAGACCCGGAGCACCCAGTCGCGACGGGTCATCGCCATGAGGTTCGCCATCTCGACCCGCCGCGCCGAGGCGGTGACGAGGCCCATCGCGAGGTTCTGCGAGCTTTTCGGCGAGGGCGAGCGCAGCAGCGAGATGTCGAGCACCGCCGAGAGCTCGCCCTTGGTGTCGTGGATCGGCGCCGCGGTGCAGGAAAGCGGCGTGTGGGCGAGGCCGAAATGGTCGCTCTGGTGGATGGTGACGGCCTCGCCGGTCACGATGCAGGAGCCGACGCCGCAGGTGCCCGCGAGCTCCTCGGTCCAGTCGGAGCCGAGATAGAGCCCGGCGGCGCGCAGCTCGTCCTCGAAGCGCGGATCGCCGAAGAAATCGACGCAGACGCCCTGCGCATCGGCGAGCAGCAGCACGTAATTCTGCCCCGCGACCTGCTTGAAGAGCGATTGCAGGCCCGAGCGGGCGGTGGCGATCAGCCGCTCGGATTGCTCGCGATGCTCGCGGAGCTGGGTTTCGGTGACGATATGGGCGGGATCGGCGCGGGTCGGGTCCATGCCGTAGTTTTCGACGCAGCGCCTCCAGCTTGCGGCCACGACGCCGTCGCGCCCGGTCGATTGGCCGCGCAGGACGCGGTCGATCTCGGTGATGTGGTCGATCTCGCCCATGCCGTCCTCCCTCGGCCCGTGCGTCGGGAAGTGTAGCGGGGCGGGGGGTGATCTGTTGAGTCCGACTTTCCGGGGGTGGTGGAGAGTCTGAGGTCTGGCGGATGTGTCTTTGCCGCGTCGCTCCTGTTCGCCGACGATCCCCTCGCCCCAGGGCGCGGAACAAGGCCGCAGGCCGCCGCGCCAGCGCCTGCCCGCCCGGACGGGCAGGCGCTTTGGGGACGCTGGGCGAGACGGTGGAGGTCTCCCGGGTGTGGCGTGGATAAAGCGCGCGGGCCAAAGGTCGGAGCGCCTCCCCGCGGGCAGGCGCTGGCGCGGCTTGGGGGCGTCAGGCCGCCCATTCTCCCTTGCGGAACACGGGAACGCGGGTGCCGTCGTCCTTGATGCCGTCGATATCGGTCTCGGCGCCGCCGATCATCCAGTCGACATGGATCATCGAGCTGTTGCCGCCCTGCGCCGCGATCTGCTCCTCCGAGAGCGACGCCCCGTCGAGGAAGCATTTCGAATAGCACTGGCCGAGCGCGATGTGGCAGGCGGCGTTCTCGTCGTAGAGCGTGTTGTAGAAGAGCAGCCCCGATTGCGAGATCGGCGAGCCATGCGGCACCAGCGCGACCTCACCCAGCCGCCGCGCGCCCTCGTCGCTGTCGAGGAGCTTCTGCAGCACCGCCTCGCCGCGCGTGGCGCGGGCCTCGGTGATGCGGCCATCCTCGAAGCGGACCTCGATCCCGTCGATGAGGCTCCCCTGATGCGAGAGCGGCTTGGTGGCGCGGACCGTGCCTTGCGTCCTGGCGGCGTGGGGCGTGGTGAAGACCTCTTCGGTCGGGATGTTCGGGTTGCAGGTCACGCCGTTCTGCGCCTCGGACGCGCCGCCATGCCATTCGTGCCCGTCGGCGAGCCCCACGGTCAGATCGGTGCCGGGGCTCTGGAAATGCAAGGCCGAGAAGCGCTGGCCGTTCATCCACTCGGTGCGTGTGCGGAGCGCGGCATTATGCGCAGCCCAGGCGCCGACCGGATCGTCGCCGGTCACGCGAGAGGCGGCGAAGATCGCCTCGGCGAGCTTTGCCACCGCCTGATCCTCCGGCAGGTCGGGAAAGACCCGCGCGGCCCAGGAGGGCGTGGGATAAGAGGCGATGGTCCAGTTGATTTCGAAATTGGCGATTTTCGACAGGGCCGGGCGATAGGCGATGGAATTGGCCTTGCCCGCGCGGGCGACATGCTCGGGATTTTCGTCCGAGAGGAGCATCGGGTCGTCGCCGACGATGGCCATGCGCGCGGCGCCGCCCTCGAAGGCCTTGGCCATGCCCTCGTAGAGCCAGCCGGGGGCGCGATCGAAGCTGTGGTCTCCGGCCTCGCGGTAGCGCGCGAGCGACAGCGCCTCATCCGCAAGGATCGGAGTGACGAGCCCGGCACCGGCGCGATAGGCATGGTGCGCGATGCGCCGCACCAAGGGCAGGGCGGCGACGGGAGCGGTCAGGATCAGGTCCTGGCCCTCTTGCAGGTTGAGCCCGGTGCGGATGGCCACCTCGGCAAGGCGGTCGATCAGGGCGGGGTCGACGAGATCGGTCATGACGGGTCTCCTTTGGCGCCGGAGAGAAGCGGAAGCGGGAGGGAGGTGCAAGATGCGGCAGAACCGGGTGGACCCGATGGGGGACCTGCACGCGGTCCCGAAGCGCGGCGCGCTGATGGGCAATCGCGGGGTGTTGCATGACGCCGATGGGCGGATCCGGCGCGGCTGGCAGGGGCGGCGCTGGATCGCCTGCCTGATCGCGTTCCGGGGACGGCGGCGGCAGGTGATGGCGCCGGGGCGCTATACCGAGCTCTTCTTTCTCGACGAGGCGACGGCCTATGCGGCGGGGCACCGCCCCTGCGCCGAATGCCGCCGTGCCGAGTATCGCGCCTTCGTCGCGCTCTGGACCGAGGTGCACGGGCGGCCCAAGGGATCGGTGGCCGACGGGATCGACCGTGCGCTGCACGCGGCGCGGATCGAAGGGACGGAACGGCGGCTTTGGCAGGCAGAGGCGCGCGCGTTGCCGCCCGGCACGATGATCCGGTCGGGCGCGGGGGCGGCGCTGGTAACAGTCGACGGGCTGAGACCCTGGAGCTTCGGCGGCTATGGCGCGCCGGGTCCGCTGCCCGACGGCCCGGTGGAGGTGATCACGCCCACGCCTGTCGTGGCGCTTTTCGCGGCGGGGCTGGTGCCGGGGATGGCGGGTCAGGCAGGTTCGGAGGGAGTGCCGCCGAAGAGCGACAGCAGGAGCGAGGCGACCACCGCGCCGGTGAAGAGGTAGAGGCCCCAGGCGATCTCGACCGTGCCGATGCCGATGCCCTTCGCGATCACCACGAAGAGCGACAGGATGAAGATATCGGCCATGGCGAGCTTGCCGAGCACCGCGATGGCGGGCTTGGCGCGGGGCGATAGCAGGCCGAATTGAACGAGCGCCAGCCCGAGGCATTTCAGCATCGGCGCCATCAGCGCGAAGAACGTCACCGCGATGGCAAGGAACACGTCCGACGCCCAGAGCGCCTGGATGCCCGAGATCACGGTGATCTCCTCGAGCGCGAAGACGGTCTTGCCGCCGAGCCATCCCGGCAGTGTCACCGGGTCCAGCAGACCGGTGCGGATCAGCGGTGCGAACCAGGCGACGGGAAAGACGATGACGAGCGCGAGGTTGACGAGCTTCGGCAGCAGGGTTCGGGACATGGCAACTCGGGGCTCTTGGCGAACGGGTCAGAGGCGGGTCGCGGCGTGTGAGGGGCCGACGGGGTCAGGAAACATCAGCGCGCCCGCCGCTTCCACAGGTTTCCTCGCACGCCGCGCGCGGCCGAGGGAAACCGTGGCGCGCGGGCATGTATGCCGGAACCCGACGCGAGCCGGGTGGTGCGATTCAGCCTTTGCGGGAGAGGGCTGTTAGCGCGACCGTGCCTTCCGTTTCGTCAACTGCCTCTTTCTGCGCCGCGGCACGGGTCCGGCCGATCTGAATCCGGGCAGTTGCCGTCGGGCGCGCCCAAAACAAAGGCAATTTTCCCGAGGCCAATTTGACTCGGATCCGTCCCGGGCTGCCCACTTGGCGATGCGGGTCTCCTCCTGGCCCGTCACTCACGAAGGGGAAGCCACATGAGACTGAAACGACTTGGACAGGGTGTCCTTGGCGCGGCGCTGGGGCTCGCGCTGGCGACGCTGCCCGCGTTTGCGCAAGGAACGCTGCGGGTGGGCATGACCGCCTCGGACATTCCGCTGACGACCGGCCAGACCGACCAGGGCGGCGAGGGCATGCGGTTCATGGGCTACACGGTCTATGACGCGCTCATCAACTGGGACCTCACCTCGGCCGACAAACCTTCGCAACTCATTCCCGGCCTCGCGACCGAATGGTCGGTGGGCGAGGACCAGCTGACCTGGACCTTCACCATCCGCGAAGGCGTCAAGTTCCATGACGGCTCCGAGTTCACCGCCGGGGCGGCGGTCTGGAACTTCGACAAGCTCCTGGACGACACCTCCGAGCAATACGACCCGCGCCAGTCCGCGCAGGGCAAGTCGCGCATCCCGGCGGTGGCGAGCTACACCGCCGTCGACGATTACACGCTCGAGATCGTCACCACGACGCCCGATGCGACGCTGCCCTACCAGCTGGCGTGGATCCTGATGTCCTCGCCCGCCAATTGGGAGGCGCTCGGAAAGAGCTGGGATGCCGTGGCCGAAAGCCCCTCGGGCACCGGTCCGTGGATGCTGGAGAGCTTCGTGCCGCGCGAACGCGCCGAGCTCGTGCCCTTCGCCGATCACTGGGACGAGACCCGGGTGCCGAAGCTCGACAAGATGGTGCTGATCCCGCTGCCCGAACCGAACGCGCGCTCGGCCGCGCTTCTCTCGGGCGAGGTCGACTGGATCGAAGCGCCCGCGCCCGACGTGATCCCGGCGCTCGAGGGCAACGGCTTCGAGATCGTCTCGAACACGCTGCCGCATAACTGGACCTGGCACCTGTCGCGTCTCGAGGGCTCGCCCTGGAACGACATCAACGTCCGCAAGGCTGCGAACCTCGCCATTGACCGCGAGGGCATGAAGACGCTTCTGGGCGGTCTCATGGTCCCGGCCGAGGGCTTCCTGCCGCCGGGCTCGGCCTGGTTCGGCGAGCCGGAATTCAAGGTGACCTATGATGTCGAGTCCGCGAAGGCGCTGATGGAAGAGGCGGGCTTCGGGCCGGACAATCCCCTTGAGGTCAAGGCGCTGATCTCGCCCTCGGGCTCGGGCCAAATGCTGCCCCTGCCGATGAACGAGTTCATCCAGCAGAACCTCGCGGAGATCTGGATCGACGTGGAGTTCGTCGTCGTGGAATGGAACACGATGATCAACATCTGGCGCGCAGGCGCGGCCGACGAGTCGAGCCAGGGCGCGCACTCGATCAACTTCACCTACTTCATCCAGGATCCGTTCACCGGCCTGATCCGGCACCTGAGCTGCGACCTGATCGCGCCCAACGGCACCAACTGGGGCCATTACTGCGACGAGGACATGCAGGCGCTCTTCGACAAGATCAAGACGACCTTCGATCCCGAGGAGCAGCAGAAGGTGCTGCAGGAGACCCATGAGAAATACGTCAATGAGGCGCTCTTCCTCATGGTCACCCACGATGTCGCGCCCCGCGCGATGAGCCCGAAGGTCAAGGGCTTCGTGCAGGCGCAGAACTGGTACCAGAATTTCGGTACCATCACGATGGAGTAATGCCCGGGCAGGGGGCGCGCGCCCGTTGGGCCGCGCCCCCGCACCCAGGCTCTGATCATGCTCAATTATCTCCTCCGCCGTCTCGTCTATGTCGTGCCTGTCGCCTTGGGCGTCAGCCTGATCTGTTTCCTCCTCGTCCATATCGCGCCCGGCGACCCGCTGGTCGCGGTGATGCCGATCGACGCCACCGCCGAGCAGGAAGCCGAGATGCGCGCGGCCTACGGGTTCGACAAGCCGCTGCCGGTGCAATTCGGCATCTGGCTCGGCAATGCGCTGACCGGCGATCTCGGCACCTCGATCGCCACCGGGCGCGCGGTCTCGACCGAGGTCGCCCGCGCCGTCGCCAACACCCTGACGCTCGCCGCGGCGGCCAGTCTCATCGGCTTCCCGCTCGGGCTGTTCTTCGGATTTCTCGCAGGCTACCTGCATGACACGGTCTGGGACCGGCTGGTCACGGCCATCGCCATCGGCGGCGTCTCGACGCCGAATTACTGGCTCGGCATGGTGCTGGTGATCGTCTTCTCGGTCTCGCTCGGCTGGCTGCCCTCGATGGGCGCGGGGCCGGGCGGGTCGGGCGAATGGGCTTGGGACTGGGCGCATATCCGCCACCTCATCCTGCCCGCGGTGACGCTCGCGGTGGTGCCCATGGGCATCGTGATGCGGACGACGCGGGCGCTGGTGGCCGACATCCTCGAGCAGGAGTTCGTGCAGGCGCTCCGCGCCAAGGGCATGACCAGCACCGGCATCCTGCGCCATGTCGCGCGCAACGCCGCGCCCACGGCGCTGTCGGTGATCGGCCTGCAGCTCGGCTATCTCCTGGGCGGGTCGATCCTGATCGAGACGGTCTTCAACTGGCCGGGCTCGGGCTACCTCTTGTCGGTCGCGATCCTCCAGCGCGACCTGCCGATGCTGCAGGGCACGATCCTCGTCCTCGCGATGTTCTTCGTGACGCTGAACCTGATCGTCGACCTCATGCAATCGCTGATCGACCCGAGGATTTCCCGCGCATGACCGACACCGCGAACATGACCGCGCCCGAGAGCGCGGCGGAGATGCCCGCCGCCCCCACCAAGGGCTACTGGCAGGGCGTGCGCGCGCGGCTCGGGCGCGATCCGGTCGCGCTCGGGTGCGCGGGCGTGCTCGCGCTCCTGATCTTCTCGGCGCTCTTCGCGCCGTGGCTGGGGCACGCCGATCCGTACGAGGGCTCGATGGTGTCGCGGCTGAAGCCCATCGGCACGCCGGGCCACCTGCTCGGCACCGACGAGCTGGGCCGGGACATGCTGGCGCGGCTGATCTATGGCGGGCGGCTGACGCTCTTTCTCGGCATCACCCCGGTGGTCGCGGCGCTCGTCATCGGCACGACGCTGGGCCTGATCGCGGGCTATGCCGGGGGCTGGATCAACACCGCGATCATGCGGGTGGTCGACGTCTTCTTCGCCTTCCCCTCGGTGCTCCTGGCCATCGCGATCTCCGGGGCGCTCGGCGCGGGCATCGTCAATTCGCTGGTGTCGCTGACCATCGTCTTCATCCCGCCGATCACGCGGGTGGCCGAGAGCGTCACCGCCTCGGTCCGCAAGCTCGACTATGTCGACGCGGCGCGGGCGAGCGGGGCGGGCGACCTGACCATCGTGCGGGTGCATGTGCTGGGCAACGTGATGGGGCCGATCTTCGTCTATGCCACGAGCCTCACGAGCGTCTGCATGATCATCGCGGCGGGCCTGTCCTTCCTGGGTCTGGGGGTGAAGCCGCCCGAGCCGGAATGGGGCCTCATGCTCAACACGCTCCGCACCGCCATCTACATCAACCCGTGGGTCGCCGCGCTTCCCGGCGTGATGATCTTCGTGACCTCGCTCTGCCTGAACCTTCTGAGCGACGGTCTGAGGAGTGCCATGAATGTTCGACAGTAACGCCGCACGCAGCGACAAGGGCGGGCCGCGCCAGCCGCTGATCTGGGCCCGGGACCTGGAGTGCCACTTCCCGGTCCGCGCCGGGGCCTTCGCGCCGAAAAAGGTGGTGCGCGCCGTCGATGGCGTCACCTTCACCATCCGCAAGGGCGAGACGCTGGGCGTCGTGGGCGAATCCGGCTGCGGCAAGTCCACGACCGCGCGCCTCCTGATCGGGCTGACCCCGGCGACGGGGGGCAAGATCCTCTATGACGGGCAGGAACTAGGCGAGGAGCTGAGCCTGCGCGACCTGCGGCGCGGCGTGCAGATGGTGTTCCAGGACAGCTTCGCCTCGCTCAACCCGCGCCTGACGATCGAGGATTCCATCGCCTTCGGCCCCAAGGTCGACGGCGTGCCGGACGCCAAGGCGCGGGCCATCGCGCGCGATCTTCTCGACCGGATCGGTCTCGATCCCGCGCGCTTCGCCGGGCGCTATCCGCACGAGCTGTCCGGCGGGCAGCGCCAGCGGGTGAATATCGGCCGGGCCCTGGCGATGCGGCCGCGGCTGGTGATCCTCGACGAGGCGGTCTCGGCGCTCGACAAATCGGTCGAGGCACAGGTGCTGAACCTCCTCGCGGATCTGCGCAAGGATTTCGACCTGACCTACATGTTCATCAGCCACGACCTGAACGTGGTGCGCTTCATCTCGGACCGCCTGATGGTGATGTATCTGGGCGAGGTGGTCGAGATCGGCCCCGCCGAGGTGCTCTACGAGAAACAGGCGCATCCCTACACCGCCGCGCTCTTCTCGGCGATGCCGTCGATGGACCCCGACGCCCGCACCCAGACGCCGCCCCTCGCGGGCGATCCGCCGAACCCGATCGACCCGCCGGGCGGCTGCCGCTTCCACACCCGCTGCCCCTTCGCCGAAGAGATCTGCGCGGCGAAAAAGCCCCGGGTGATGACGCTCGGCACCGATCACGAGGTCGCCTGCCACATGCGCGACCCGGCCTCGGGTCACGGCAAGGTGGCGGCATGAGCGCGCTGGTCGAGATCGAGGACCTCACGGTTCGCTTCGGCAGCCGGGGCGGCGTGCACGCGGTCAACGGCGTCACGCTCAGCGTCGAGACCGGCGAGGTTCTGGCGCTTCTCGGCGAGAGCGGCTCGGGCAAGAGCGTGACGCTCCAGGCGCTGATGCAGCTTCTGCCGCCGAAGCGCACCGCCATCGGCGGCGCGATCCGCTTCGACGGGCGCGACGTGCTGGCGCTGAAGGGGCGCGACCTCGCGGATTTCCGCGGCAATGACGTGGCGATGATCTTCCAGGATCCGGCCCTGGCACTCGACCCGGTCTATTCCATCGGCGCGCAGATCGCCGAGACGGTGATGCGCCACCGCAAGGCGACGCGCGAGGAGGCGATGAAGCGCGCGCTCGAGATGCTCGAGAAGGTGCGCATCCCCTCCGCCGAGCGGCGGCTCTCGAACTATCCGCACGAGATGTCGGGCGGCATGCGGCAGCGCGCGATGATCGCGCTGGCGCTGGCCTGCGAGCCGCGGCTTCTCCTGGCGGACGAGCCAACCACCGCGCTCGATGCGACGGTGCAGATGCAGGTGCTCCTTCTGCTGCGCGCGCTCCAGAAGGAGATGGGCATGTCGGTGATCTTCGTGACCCACGATATCGGCGTCGCGGTCGAGATCGCCGACCGGGTCGCGGTGATGTATGCCGGAACCATCGTCGAGACCGGGACCATCGCCGAGATCATCAAGGACCCGCGCCACCCGTATACCAAGGGCCTTCTGGCCGCGAACCTGCATGGCGCGGTCAAGGGCGCACGCCTCGACGCCATCCCCGGCGCGCCGCCGCCGCTGTCCGAGCCGCCGAGCGCCTGTCCCTTCGCGCCCCGCTGCCCCGAGGCGCGCGCGATCT
>NZ_JBHTMU010000066.1:0-9969 GCF_042679605.1 Litorisediminicola beolgyonensis | reverse complement strand
TCGGACCGTCGAGATTGACCTCCATAACCTCAAGCGGCTTGCCGGCCTCAAGGGCCACGGCTGCACGGGTTTTCATGTGCGGGATCCTCCCAGATCGTCGTCGGGCGCTCTGTCGGCGCGTTGTCGAGACTATGGGTCAGGGGCCCGATTCCTCTCAACGCAGACCTTGGTGGGTATTGGTCGCGGATGGACTTGGACGCGCCTGTTTTGCATAGTCCGGGACAGGGAGAGAGCCATGAAACTCAAGACAATCGCCAGCCTGGCCGCTGCGGTCGCCCTTCTTGCCGAGGGCGCTGTCGCGGCGGATTATTCCGACCCGACCTGGCCCTGCATCCAGCGCAAGGTCGAGCGTCTGTCCATCGGTCTGATGTGGCCGCACGCGGTCGAGGAGGCCCCCGATCTGGCCGCCGATCTCGCCCGCGACATCGACGCGCTCGCCGATACTCTGGTGCTTCGCCGCATCTCGCTCGAGGAGGCCGAGGCGCGCGTCGCCGAGTTCGCCGAGAGCCACGAGACCACCGACCAGGTGATGAGCCAGGTCTTCTCGCGCGTGTTCGACCAGATCGCGCAGCGCCGCACCCGGATCATGGAGGGGATCGCGGATTTCTCGCTCGGCCAGATCGCGCTCGCCGAGCGCATCGACGCGGCGCGGGTCGAGATGGACACGGTCATGGAGGCCGCCGAGCCCGATTACGACCGCGCCGACGCGCTGGAAGAACAGATCGACTGGGACGAGCGGATCTATACCGACCGGCAGAAATCGCTGACCTATGTCTGCGAGACGCCGGTGCTTCTGGAAAAGCGGCTCTATGCCATCGCGCAGATGCTGCAGGGCAAGATCGAGGGCTGATCGGTCCCGCCCGTCACTCCCATTCGAGCTCGGTGAAGGCGACGGTGGCGTTGCGGGGGTTGTAGGCGTCGAACAGCTCCCACGCGTCGCGCTCGCCTTGCGCAATCACTTGTATCGCGTCCCCCAGCCGCTGGCCGGCTGAGATGGCCGCGCGGGTGTCACGGGCCAGCGTGTCGAGATAGCGGACCATCGGCGCGGCGCCTTCCGGCCAGTCGAGACGCGCGGCACCGTGGCCCGGGACGATACCGGTCAGGTCCAGGTCCGTCAGCCGGGCCATCACCCCCTGCCAGCCCAGAAGCGAGCCGTCGAGCGCGGGCGTGTGGCGGTCGAACACCAGGTCGCCCGCGAACATCACCCCGCTGTCGCGGTCGAGCACGGTCAGATCGGTGCCGGTATGCGCCGGAGGCCAGGCGGTCAGTTCGAGGACCCGGTCTCCGAGATCGAGCGGCACGGTCCCGGTCACGGGCAGGGTCACGGCGCGTGTGTCGGTGCCGATGAAGGACCCAGCCCCCACCAGACGCTCGAGGCTTTCGAGGTAGTTCTCGCGCCGGTCGGCGAGCGCGCGGGGCAGCGCCTCGTGGCCGACCACCTCGGCCCCTGCATCGGCGAAGACCGAGACGCCGAGCACGTGATCGGGGTGCATGTGGGTCAGGATGACATGGGTCACCGGCAGGTCGGTCCGGGCACGGATCGCGCGCCAGAGCCCCTCGCCCACGGCGCGGGTGGAGCCCGTGTCGATCACCGCGACGCCGGTGGAGCTGATCACGAAGCCCAGATTGGCCACGTCGCCGCCGTTTGCCGCGTCGGGTTCTTGCACGACGCCCGCATGGACGAAAAGCCCCGGCGCGACCTCGTTGACCTCGAGCGCCGCTCCGGCGGGCAGACAGGTCGCGTCGCCCTTGGCGGTGAGCCCGTCGAACCGGGCGATGTCCGGGGCAGTGTCGGCAAGTTTCTCGGAGCACGCGGCGGCGCTCGGGGCCTCGTATCCCGGCAGGAGCACGTCGCGGCAGAGATCGTCGGCCAGGCTCAGGCACAGGGTCACGACGGCTTCGAACATGGGCGGATCCTCGGACGCGGCTCGCGCGCTGTTGATGACTGAGACGGAAGGCGATGTATGATTCTTCCCCCTTTTGTGGCATAGATCCGCGATCATCAGGAGGAGGAGCCTGACAATGAATTTCTGGCACGCCGCCGCGCTTGCGGTGCTGATCGTCGGTCCGGGCCTGCCCGCCCTGGCGCAAGACAACCCGCTCGAGCCCAGCGAGAGCTGGGAGGCGCTGCGTGTCGATGTCACCGGCGAGGCGGAGATCGGCGACGGGTCGGCGCTCTTCGACATCGTGGCGCCCTATCGCGCCGAGGATGCCGCGACGGTGCCGATCCAGATCGTGCAGACCAACATGGACGAGACGATCACCGCGGCGACGGTGGTGATCGACGAGAACCCCGCGCCGGTCGCGGCCGAGTTCGACTTCTCGCCCGCGATGCTGCCTCTCGATTTCGAGATGCGCGTGCGGGTGAACCAGTATTCCAACGTCCGTGTCATCGCCGAGACCCCCGAGGGGCTGAAGATGGCGGGGCGCTTCGTGAAGGCGTCGGGGGGCTGTTCGGCCCCGGCCTCGCGCGATCCCGAGATCGCCCTGGCGTCGATGGGCCAGATGAAGCTGCGGCTGTTCGGCGAGCCTCCGGCAATGTCGCAGGCGCGGCGCGAGGCGCAGATCATGATCCGGCACCCGAACTATTCGGGGCTGCAGCGCGACCAGATCACCCAGCTCTTCATTGCGGCGCATTTCCTCGACCATATCGAGGTCTGGCAGGGCGACGAGAAGCTCTGGGCGATGGATGGCGGCATCTCGATCTCGGAGAACCCGGTCTTCCGCTTCGACTACGCCGACAATGGCGCAACCGCGCTGACGGTGAAGGCGACCGATACCGAGGGCAACAGCTTCGAGCAGGTCCTGCCGAAAGCGGCCGAGGGCTGAGCTCTCGCGCTCAGCTGCGGTTGGGCGAGACCACCTGCGACATGAGCGCGGCGACCTCGGCGTCCGGCATGGCCTCGGCGGCATAGCCGAAGGTGCCCGCGTCGCGCACCTCGCGGGCGGCCCGCATGAGCGCGCCGAGCGCCGCCCGGGCGAAGGAGCCGCCGACGCTGATCCGCTTGACGCCCACACCCGCCAGATCGGCGACGGTCAAGGGCTTGCCCGAAAGACCCATCACCACGTTCACCGGTCGGTCGACCGCGCCGACCACGGCGGCGATGCTGTCGAGATCGGGGAGCCCCGGCGCGTAGAGCACGTCGGCCCCGGCCTCGGCAAAGCTCTGGAGGCGGCGGATCGTGTCACCCAGATCGGGTCGGCCCCAGAGAAAGTTCTCGGCGCGTGCGGTGAGGACGAAGCCCTCGGCCCGCGCGGCCTCTGCAGCGGCGGCGACGCGCTCGGTGGCAAGCCCTGCATCGAAGATCGGATCGGCGGGATCGCCGGTGGCGTCCTCGATCGAGCCGCCGACAAGGCCCACGCCTGCGGCGCGCCGGATCGTCTCGGCGCAGGTCTCGGGCGCGGCGCCGAACCCGTCCTCGAGATCGGCCGAGACCGGCAGGTCGGTCGCCTGCACGATCTCGGCGGCGTTGGCGAGAAGCTCGTCGCGGGACAGCCCGGCGAAGGAGTCGCGCTTGCCTTTGGAAAAGGCGAACCCGGCGCTGGTGGTGGCGAGCGCCTCGAAGCCCAGATGAGAAAGAAGACGCGCCGACCCGGCATCCCACGGGTTCGGCATCACGAAGGTGCCGTCGCCTGCGTGAAGCTGGCGAAACCGGGCGAGTTTCTCGGACCTGTCGGACATGGGCCCCCTCCCCCGGATCACACCGTCAGAAACAGATGATCTCGGCCTCGGCCTGGGCGCGGCGCAGCTCGGCCACGAGATTGTTTGCAGCGACGGCGGAGTTGAACACCGCCATGCGCTCGCCCCCGGTCAGCCGCATCGAGAGCACCGTCTCGGCCTCGACGTAATCGTCGTAGGGCAGGATCGCGGCGATCTCGTCGATGGAGCAGGCGCAGCGCTCCAGCGCGGCGCGGCTCTGACCGTTGGTGGCCATGCAGGCGAAGATGTAATCGGCCCGCGCCGCCGTCGGGTAGTCGTTCAGCCGTTCGGCGACGCTCTGCCCCTGCGCGGCAGAGCCGATCAGCGCGAGGCAGAGCGCAAGCCGTGTCACTGTCCGCTCTCCAGACGCTCGAAGCGCATGTCCGAGACATACATCGGCGCGCCTCCGATCGGGTGCGGCGCTTCGGCGGCCAGGCTGAGATACCAGCCGGGCACCTCTTCGGACATGGTGACCGTCAAGGTCAGGTCGCCGAAGCCCTTCATCTTCTCCCGGTTCGGATCATCGGCGAAGGGGCGCAGGGTGAGGGTGGTCACCGGCACGGTCTCGCCGTTCAACTCGGCTTCGCCTTCGACCATCTCGGCGGGCTGGATCAGCGCGTCCTTCACCCGGTTGCGGATGTAGAAGGGGCTGCCACCGGCGATCTCGGCCATGTCGCGGACCACGGTCTCGTAGAAGAACATGATCATCGGGTTGCCGACGCTTGCGGGGAACGAGCCGAGATTGCGGTGCTTCTCGCCCTGGCGGAACTGAAGCTCGGCGACCTTCTTCTCTGCGGTTTCGTCGAAGGAAATCGCGATCTCGCCGCTGTCGCGCGGGCCGCTTTCCGGCTTGCCGCGGTTCTCGGTCTCGCGGCTGTAGACGAGCGTCGCCTCGGGCGCGACCGCGTCGAGCGTTCCGTTCTTGAACAGAAGATCGTAGGTTTCGGTGCCGACGGTCTGGCCCGCCTGCGCGGCACCGGCGAGGGCTGCTGTCACCAGCAGCGCTGCGAGTGTCTTTTTCATTGTGAGTCCTCCCGCCCCGAAGCCTATGAAATGCACCCGGGGTGTCATGCGCTACTTTTGTCGGTGATCCGGATGAGCGGCGTCGCGCCGGGACCGCGGGTCTTCCAGTCGATCAGCGGACGCAGGCGCGAAAGCTGCACCGGTTTCGTCAGCACGGTGAAGCCCTGATGGGCACCCGTGCGCACCAGATCGGCCGAGCGGTCGGCGGTGATGATGATCGCGGGCACCTTCACGCCCGAGGCCTCGCGCACGGCGCGGATCGTGTGGATCCCGGTGTCGCCGTCATCGAGCTGGTAATCGGCGAGGATGATGTCGGGCGGCATGCCGATCTCCTCGACCACGCGGCGGGCCTCTTCGGTCGATGAGGTGGGAAAGACGCTGGCCCCCCAGTTCTCGAGTTTCTGGGTGGTGGCGAACAGCACGTCGGGATCGTTTTCGACGACGAGCACAAGGAGATCCATGTCCGCGTCCTCGGGCGTCTTCGGCAGATCGGGATCGGCGCCGCGGCGGCGGCCCGGCACCATCTCCATGTCGAGACAGAAGACCGATCCGCGGCCCGGGGCCGAGCGCACGCGGATTTCGTGGCCTAGATGGCGGCAGGTGCGCTCGACGATGGAGAGGCCGAGACCCATGCCCGATCCGAAGGGCACGTTCTTGGCGCGGGCGAACTCTTCGAAGATGCGGGCCTGGTCGGCCTTGGAAATCCCCAGACCCGTATCCCAGACCTGCAGCACGATGCGGTTGCCGTGGCGGCGGCAGCCCATGAGCACGCGGCCGCCCGCATCGGTGTACTGGATGGCGTTGACCACGAGGTTCTGGATCGAGCGCATCAGGTAGCGCGGCTCGGAGCGCACGAAGACCGAGCTCGGGACGATGTCGAGTTGGACGCCCTTCTTCTCGGCCACCGGCATCTGATCCTCGACGATGCCCTGCATCAATGTCCCGAGACAGACATCCTGCGGGGTCAGCGCGGCGTCGGTCGTGTCGAGCCGCGAGATGTCGAGAAGCGCGTGCAGGATCTGCTCGATCGACTGGAACGAGCCCTGCAAGCGGTCGACCGTGCGCGAGAGCGTCGTGCCCTCGGCGGTCTCCTGCAGGGTGGAGATCAGGAGCTTCGCGGCATTGATCGGTTGCAAAAGGTCGTGGCTCGCCGCGGCCAGGAAGCGGGTCTTGGACGAGACCGCGGCCTCGGCACGCTCCTTGGCGAGGCGCAGCTCTTCCTCGACGCTGGTCTGCACGGCGTGCTGTTCGGTCAGCCGTTCATTGGCGAGCGTCAGCTCGGCGGTGCGTTCGGCCACGCGCTTTTCCAGCATCTCGGTGGCGCGGCTCTCGAGCGTCACATCCTTGACGTCGACGAGGAACCCCTGGTCGGGAAGGAGATGCGCATGGAGGTCGAGAACCCGTCCCCCGGCATGGCGGATACGACGCCGCAGCCGTCCCTGCCGCCCGAGCCGCTCGCGCCAGAGCTCGATCTCCAGAGCGGGCGTGTCGATCACGAGGCCGTTGAGCTGCATGAACCCGAGGATCTGGCCGAGCTCGGTGCCCTTCTGCATCAGCGTGTAGGGCACGCCGAGAAGCTCGCGGAAGCGCGAATTGTGCATGATCACCTCGCCGTCATGGCTGAAGGTGCAGATGCCCGAGGACATGTTCTCGAACGCGGCCTGCAGGTAATGCGCCTGCATGTCGATCAGGCTTTCCTTCTCGGACCGGTTCTGCCGGACGATGCCGGTGATCTCGGTCTGGAGAACCACGAGATTGTCCGAGGACGTGCGCTGGAAGCCGATCTGGAAATGCCGGTCGCCGGTCAGCTCGGTGACGCAGGAGAGAACCGAGGGCCCCGCCCCGCCCTGCCCGAGCTGCGTCGCGAGACCGCGCAGATCGGTATCCGCGGCGACAAGATGGGTGCTGCCCGCGAGCGCGCAGAGATAGGCCTCGATCCCGACGCCCGGCACGATGTCGGGCGAGATGTCCGGCAGGAGCGAGGTGAAGAGGTCGTTGCAGATCTCGAGCCGCCCGTCGGTGAAGAGCGCGAAGCCCCCCTCCATCGCCGAGATCGCGTCGGCCAGAGTCTTGCGCGAGCGTTCGCTTTCGTGGCGGACGCTTTCAAGTTCGCTGGCGGTGCGCTCCAGGTCGCGGGTCTTGGCCCAGATCTGGCCCTGAAGCGCGATGGCGGATTGAAACGCCGAATAGGCCGTGGTGCCGACCTCGTGCTGGCGATTGGCGCGGCGCACCAGCGCGTCGATGATCTTGGCCTGCTTGGCGACCTGAACTTCGAGCGTGTCGTTGGGGTCGATCATGGCAAGAGCTTCCGTCCCGGTCCGAAAAAGGCGACGCCCACGAAGGTCTGGTTCACGTGCACCCCGCAATGTTGTTCGCCATAGGTGTTGAAGCCCAGGACGCGATGACGCCGGAAGATGTCCGAGACGGCGTCCTTGAGGCCCTTCTGCTCGATCTCCAGCCGCCTGAGCACGCAGTCGAAGCCAAGGATGAAATCCGGACGCTCGCCCTCGGGTCCGGTCACGGACAGCCCGGCTTCAAGTGTCTCGAGGATCTCCTTGCCGCGCCCGAGCGTCATCAGGAGCCCGTCGTCGATGGCCGAGAGGAAGGACAGCGCGTCGCTCTCCTGAACGGCGTGAATGGCGCGCACGTGGTAGGCCATGTTCTGCCGCACGAGGAGCGGGTTCTCGGCGAAGACCTCGGGCGTCAGCGCATCGACCTCGCGTCCGATGAGGCGGGCATATTCCGGCGCGGCGGGCGCTCCGTTGATTTCCAGAACCAGCCGATCTTCGGGAAGCGCCTCGGTCACGACGAGCTGCTGGTCGGAGGGCAGGAAATGGTCGAAGCCGAGCCCAGTGAAGGCGAGATCTGTCTCGAGGATCAGAAGGAGCGCGGCGTCGGTGTGGAACTGCCCGCCATGCAGCACGAAGGTCTGCGAGAAGCTGAGACCGTCGGCCGCCGAGCCTCCGAACACGGGGATGTCGCCCAAGACCGTCTCGAGCGTGGAGACCAGAACGTCCTCCTGCTTGGCGAGCCCGTCGACCATCAGAAGCGCCAGCCGGTTCCAGCCATGTGTGCGCAGGAACTTCTCGGAATGGCGCCGGGCATCCGCCGCGATGGTCTTGATCGAGAGCGGCTGCAGCGGCGTGACCAACATCGAGGCGCAGCGGAAATGGCGCTTGGGGAAGGCCAGAAGCACCAGCGCGTCGGTCTCGTAGCCGCGGCCCGAGATCTGGCCTGCCGTGGTGCAGCCGAAGATCGGAACCCCGCCGAGCCGCGCCTCGAGCGCTTCGGCAAACTCCGGCGAGACCAGGTGATCCGGGATGAACGCGAGGATGAAGCAGGTTTCGGAGATATCGATGGCGGCAGCGGCGTCATCCGCCGCGGCCACGGGATCGGAGGCGTGCGAGACCGCGACGCCGACAAAGGCGGGGCGTGCGCTCTGCTCGTTCATGGGGACGTCCCCTTTAGCGGCTGAGGAACGCCCGCGCGTCCGGGTCGCCGCTGCTTTCGGCCTCTGCCGTCGCGTTCTCGACCAGCACCGCCGCCTGGGTCCGGTTCTGCACGCCGAGGCGCCGCAGGAGCGCGGTGATATGCGCCTTGACCGTGGCCTCCGCGAGATCGAGCTCGTAGGCGATCTGCTTGTTGGGCTTGCCCGCGCAGATCAGCTTCATGATCCGCGCCTGCTGCGGCGTCAGCTCGGCGATCTTGGGATGGATCTGCGAGGGCGTGGCGGCCGGAGCGCGGGCGCTGTCGCCCTGGTAATCCTTGGGCACGTATTTGCGCCCGTTGCTGACATCGAGCAGCACCTGCTTCAGCACCGGGGCCGAGGCCTCCTTGGGCAGGAAGCCGGCGGCACCCTGCTCCATCAGCGCCTGCACAACCTCGCTCGAGGTCAGAGACGAGATCACCAGGATCGGCGTGTCCGGAATGCGGTCGCGCAGGCTCTGGAATCCGGAGATGCCCGAGACGTCCGGAAGCTTCAGATCGAACATCACCAGGTCCGGCAGAAACCCCGCGTCGATTCGCTCGAGCGCGTTGGCGAGGGTCTGTGCCGTCTCGATTCGGCAACCGGGAAACACCAGCCGCAACGCGGCGGACAAGGCGTCGCTGTAGAGCGGATGATCATCGACGATGATCACCGATCTCACGCGCCCGCAGACAGTGTCAGTGGCGTGATCTTTCATGAAAATGTCCTCCCGGCACGATGTTAGCCAGCGATTCGCGCACGCGCAACAGGAGTGCTCGGGCAAGGGCCACCTCGCCCGAGCGGTCGACTAGATGTTGCGGGTATTACTTCAGGACACCGCTCTGCTTCGCGATATGCGTGGCAATCGCGTCCATCAGCGGCGGCGACAGGCAATCATAGGGCTCAAGGCCCAGCTCGCGCAGGCGCGAACGGATGTCGTCCATGCGACTCGGCTCGACCCCCGATTCGATGACCGAGGAGCAGAAGGCCGCGAACTCGGCCGGCGACCAGCCGCTCTCATCCGAGAGCTCGGTATGCACGAAGTCGAGCCCGAAGAACGGGTGCCCCTCGTTCTCGATCCGGCCGAACATGTGGGTGCCGCAGGCGGTGCAGGCGTAACGCTGGATCGCCGCGTTGGGATCGACCCGGTCGAGCTTGCGGCCGTTTTCCGTGACGGTGACGTGCTCCTTGCCGACCACGGCAACCTGGCTGAACGTCGCGCCATCGGGCTTCCAGCACTTGGTGCAGCCGCAGACATGGTTATGCGCCGTCTGCGCGCCGACCGCGACCACCACCGGGTCGCTCTTGCATTTGCATTTGAGCGTGCCGCCCGAGAACCCCGTCGTGCCCGGCTTCACGCCGTTGTCCACAGCCGGGTGAATTTTCACGTGCCCGAGCTTGGGCGTGGATGCGCCCCCCGAGCCACCGTCGTCACCGCCACCGAAAAGATTGGAAAACAAACCCATTGGAAAAGTCCCTCCCTGAATGGACGCGCTTGTGAAATGGCCTGAGGCCGGGCGCATTTTTTCCCGCGTCAGCGTGGTGCCGGAGCGGGATTCGAACAATTCGGCAATAAGTATCGCCCGAAACTCCGCGCGAGTCAGCCTCGGTGCGCCGCGTCAGGCCGGATCAGGCGCTGCGCCAGCGCCCGCAGATCGGCGATGGTCTCGCCGCCGAAGATCGCCCGGTCGAGCCGGTCGAGCACCCGGCGCCGCTCACCCTCATCGCCGTCGCGGCGCAGCATCGCCTGCCCGGCGCGGCGTATCCCGGCCACGTCGCC
>NZ_JBHTMU010000065.1:0-11161 GCF_042679605.1 Litorisediminicola beolgyonensis | reverse complement strand
GGCAGCGGCCTGGAGCCGGGCCAGAGCGTCGGGCGACGGCGTGCCGGGCTTGGCGGCGCGGGGCGCGACGAACTCTTCGGGTCCGGCCTCGACATCGGCGCGCGGCTGGAACTCGGCGACGCGCGGCTGGTAGGCGGGCGGCGGCAGGCCGTCATCCTCCATCTGCGGTGCGTCCTCTTCGAAGAGCGTCTCCATCTGCTCCTCGGCGGCGGCGCGCTCGGTGTCCATCTCTTCGAAGAGCGACGGCTCGTCCTCTTCGTAGACCGGCTGCTGGCGGGCCTGTGCGACCGGCGCGGGCTTGCGCGCGGCCGGTGCGGCGGCGGGCTTCGGCGCGGGCGCTTCCATCTCGACGGGCTGCTTCAGCGGCTCGCGCAGCGAGCGGCGCGGCATCGGCGCGTCTTCGGCCTTCTCCGCCGCGTCGATGCCGGTGGCGACGACGCTGACGCGCATCTTGCCTTCCATCTTGTCGTCGAGCGTGGAGCCCACGATGATGTTGGCGTCGGCATCGACCTCTTCGCGAATGCGGTTGGCCGCCTCGTCAAGCTCGAACAGCGTGAGGTCGTGGCCGCCGGTGATGTTGATCAGCACGCCCTTGGCGCCGCGCAGCGAGATTTCGTCGAGCAGCGGGTTGGCGATGGCCTTCTCGGCCGCCTGGATCGCGCGATCTTCGCCATCGGCCTCGCCGGTGCCCATCATCGCCTTGCCCATCTCGTCCATCACCGCGCGGACGTCGGCGAAGTCGAGGTTGATGAGGCCCGGACGCACCATCAGGTCGGTCACGCCCTTGACGCCTTGGTAGAGCACGTCATCGGCCATCGAGAACGCCTCGGTGAAGGTCGTCTTCTCGTTGGCGAGGCGGAAGAGGTTCTGGTTCGGAATGATGATCAGCGTGTCGACGACCTTCTGGAGCGCCTCGACGCCCTCCTCGGCCTGGCGCATCCGCTTGGCACCTTCGAACTGGAAGGGCTTGGTCACGACGCCGACGGTCAGCACGCCGAGCTCACGCGCGGCCTGCGCGATGATCGGCGCGGCGCCGGTCCCGGTGCCGCCGCCCATGCCGGCGGTGATGAAGCACATATGTGCGCCTGCGAGGTTGTCGACGATCTGTTCGATCGACTCCTCGGCGGCCGCAGCGCCGACCGAGGCGCGCGCCCCTGCGCCCAGACCTTCGGTCACCTTCACGCCGAGCTGGACCTTGCTCTCGGACCGCGATTGCTGCAGCGCCTGAGCGTCGGTGTTCGCGACCACGAACTCCACGCCATCGAGCTGCTTTTCAATCATATTGTTAACGGCGTTACCGCCAGCCCCACCCACACCGAACACGGTGATGCGGGGCTTGAGTTCCTCGTGACCGGGGACCGAGAGATTCAATGTCATTTTCGCCTATCCGCCTGCTGTTGGGACCGTTGAGCGGCCACTTCTGAGCTTCTGCGTGGGATATTAGCCCTCAGACACATATCCGTCACGCGAAAAACCGACACTTACCACCAAATGTGGCGTCGCAGGATGACCAGCTAGCGGGATTTTGCCCGTTTGTCGACATGTTGCGGTCACCAGTTATCGCGAAACCATTTTACCGCCCGCTGCAGCGATCGTGCCGGCAATCGCTCCACGGGAATCTCGAAGTCCCACCACTCATCCTGTGGGTGTGCTGCAAACAGGCACAGACCCACCGCCGCGGCGAATCCCGGGCCCGTCGCGGCCTGCGGCAAGCCATGCACCCGAAGCGGCCGCCCGAGCCGCACCTGCTGGCCCAGAATCTTCGCCGCGAGACCGTCGAGACCGGGGATCTGGCTCGCCCCGCCGGTCAGAACGATCTGCTGGCTCGGCAGGTGATCGAAGCCCGCCGCGTCGAGACGCGCGCGCGCCTCCTCGAGGATTTCCTCGACCCGCGGGCGCATGATGCCGATCAGCTCGGCCCGGCTCACGGTGCGGCGGTCATGCTCCCAATCGCCGGTATCCCCGCCGATCTGGATCATCTCGCGGTCGTCCATTCCGGTGGCCACGACGCCGCCGTAGAAGGTCTTGATCCGCTCCGCCGTCGCCATCGGGACCTGCAGGCCCATCGAGATGTCGCCGGTCACATGATCGCCGCCCATGCGCACCGCATCGGCGTAAATCATGTGCTTTTTCATGAAGATGGAGATGCCAGTTGATCCACCGCCGAGGTCGATGCAGGCCGCGCCGAGCTCCTGCTCGTCCTCGACGAGCGCGGCGATGCCCGCGACATAGGACGAGGACGCGATGCCCGCGAGCTCCAGGTCGCAGCGCTTGACGCAATGCGCGAGGTTCTGGATCGCCAGCGCGTCGACCGTCAGCATGTGCATGTCGGTCGACAGCTCCTGCCCGATCTGCCCGCGCGGATCGACGAGCCCCGAACGGTGGTCGAGCGCGAAATTCACCGGCTGCGCATGCAGCACCTCGCGGCCGAAGCCGAAATCCGGCACGTCGCAAGAGGACAGCACCCGCGCGATGTCCTGCTCGCTGACCGTCGTGCCTTCCAGCTCGACCTGCCCCGCCAGCCCGTAGCTGCGCGGATCGGCCCCGGCGAAACAGGCGATCACGTGATCGACCCGCACCTGCGCCATCTTCTGCGCCGCCTGCACGACGGTGCGAATCGCCCGCTCGGTCTCGCCCATCGAGGCGATCTCGCCGAAGCGCACCCCGCGCGACCGGGTCGTCGCGGTGCCGATCACGCGGAAGCCGGACTGCCCGGCAAGCGAGCCGATGCCGTCGAACTCGGCCAGCCGGTCGGAGGTGTCGAAGCGCAGGACCAGGCAGGCGATCTTGGACGATCCGACGTCCAGAATCGCCACGACGCCACGCTGCATCGCAGCCTTGCGCATGTTCCGCATCGCTCTCTGGGAATCGTAGAGCTCGATCATGTCAGTGCTTGTCCCCTGCCTCTATGGCTTTGATCCGCCACATTTCTTTTTGTGAGTATTCCGTCATTCTCAGCGTCGGGCGCTGCGGCAGCCGCAGGTCCACGACCGTCAGGTCGCGCGCCAGCATGTCCACCGCCTCGTCCATCGCCACCGCCCGCTCGAGCGCCCGCACCGCGCCCTCGGCGGGCAGCAGGATGCGCTGGTCGCGATCGAGCACCACGTCCCAGCGCCGCTCGCCCACCCGCACGAAGCCGCGAAGCCGCTGGCCCAGAGGCCCCGCCGCCGCCGCGAGCTTCAACGCCTCGGGCACCGCCTGGTCCGCGCCCTCTCCGGCGATGACCGGCAGCTCGGGATGGTCGATCCGGGCGTCCGCCGGTCCGACGAAGACGCCGCTCGCGTCGATCATCTTCAGCGCGCCGTCATGGCGCCAGAGCGCCACCGGCACCCGCTCGGACACGTCGACCTGCAAAACCCCGCCCTTGCGCAGGAAGATCCGCGCGCTCTCGACCGCGTCGAGCCCGCTGATCGCCCGGCGCATCGCGGGCAGGTCCAGATCGAAGCTCGAGACCGGGAAGTTCACCGGCACCACCGCGCGGATTTCCTCGGCCACGCCATCGCTGGCGCCGTCGATGGCCATCAGCTTGACCATGAACTCGGGGCGCTCCTCGACGGCGCTGCGCAGATCCGTCACCCGGGCCAGGAAGGCCGTCCGGTTGTCCTCCTGCGCGAACCAGAGGCTCGCAAGCCCGAAGCTCAGCGCCATCGGCAGACCCACGCGCAGCGCCAGCCGGTAAACCGGCGTCAGCATCATCCGATGCAGCCGGTAGCGCAGCCGCGAGGGCGCCGGATCGAAGCGGTTCACCTGTCGCACGAGGCATCCTCCAGGATCCACGCACACATCTGCCCGAAGCTCATCCCCGCGAGCGCCGCCTGTTCGGGGCTGAGCGAGGTCGGCGTCATGCCGGGCTGGGTATTGGTCTCAAGAAGCACGAGCCCCGCCGCGCCCTTCGTGTCGTCCCAGCGGAAATCGGTGCGGCTCATGCCGCGGCAGCCGAGCGCGCGATGCGCGGCCAGCGCGTGATCGAGGCAGAGCGCCTCGATCTCGTCGGGCAGCTCCGCCGGACAGACATGGCGCGAGCCGCCGGGCTTGTACTTGGCGTCGTAATCGTACCAGCCGTCGGTGAGGATATCGGTCACGCCGAGCGCCCGCTCGCCCATCACCGTGACGGTCAGCTCGCGGCCCGGCGCGAAGGCCTCGACCATCACCGTCGCGGGCATCTCGTCCGAGAGCTGCGGCGGCCCGTTGGCGTCGTCATGGACAAGGTAGACCCCGACCGAAGAGCCTTCGTTGTTGGGTTTCACCACATAGGGCGGCGGCATCACGTGGCGCACGCGCACCTCATCGCGCGGCGCGATCACGCTCTCGACCACCGGCAGCCCCGCGGCGCGGTAGACATCCTTGGAGCGCTGCTTGTCCATCGCGAGCGCCGAGGCCAGCACACCCGAATGGCTGTAGGGGATCTGCAGCCACTCGAGCAGACCCTGCACGCAGCCATCCTCGCCCCACCGCCCGTGAAGCGCGTTGAACACCGCGTCCGGCGCGATCTCCTGAAGACGCGCAACAAGGTCGGGGCCGGCTTCGACCTCGGTGACCTCATAGCCTTCCGCCCGCAAAGCAGCCGCGCATTCGCGCCCCGATGAAAGGGACACTTCGCGCTCTGCCGAAGGTCCGCCCTTCAGCACCACCACTTTCCGGAATGCCCTGCTCGACATCCCAATCCGCCTGTCCTGCGCGCGCCTTGCCCGGCGCCGCTCTTCTGTTCGTTTCGGGGGAGTGCCCCGCTCTGCCTCGTCCCGGGTCGTTGCCCGGGGTCTTCTACCCCGACCGATTCGTGGTGCCGGTCGTGGGATCGTCACATGCTCAGCGGGTGTTTTCCGGCTCCGGATCGCCCACGCGCATGATTTCCCAGTCTAGCTCTATTCCACTGCTGTGGAAAACCTTTTTTCGAACCTCCTCGCCCAATCCCTCGAGATCGGCAGCGGTCGCATCGCCGGTGTTCAGCAGGAAATTCGAATGCTTCTCGCTCATCATCGCGCCGCCCCGCCGCGCGCCGCGCATCCCGGCCTCGTCGATGACCTTCCAGGCCTTGAGATCGTGCACGTCATCGGCCCGCCCGGTCGAGGAAAACCCCGCCGGATTGCGGAAGGTCGAGCCCGCGCTGCGCTCCTTGGTGGGCTGGGTCGCATCGCGCTTGGCGAGCTGATCCTCCATCTGCGCGGCAAGCGCCTCGGGCGCGCCGGTCGCGCCCTCGAAGACCGCCCCGACCAGCACCATGCCTTCGGGCAGATCGCTCTGGCGGTAGCGGAAGTTCAGCGTCTCCGGCGTCAGCGTGACCAGCGTGCCGTCCCGCGCCACCGCCCGCGCCTCGACCAGGTGATCGGCGACGTAGGATCCGTAGCAGCCCGCGTTCATCCTGACCGCGCCGCCGATCGAGCCGGGGATGGTCCGCAGGAAGGTCAGGTCCACCCCCGCCTCCGCCGCGCGCCGCGCCACATGCGCATCGAGCGCCGCCGCCCCGGCGGTCACCCGGGTGCCCTCGATCTCGATCCCGTTGAAGCCGCGCCCGAGCCGGATCACCACCGCCCGGAGCCCGCCATCGCGCACGATCAGGTTCGAGCCCACGCCCATCGGAAAGACCGCGACATCCGCGGGCAGCGCCTCGAGAAACTCTTGCAGATCCGCCAGATCCGCGGGCTGGAACAGCCAGTCCGCCGGACCGCCGACACGGAGCCAGGTCAGCTCGGACAGGGGCTTGCCCGCCGTCAGGCGACCGCGCACCGGCGGCATGTCAGGGGGTGTCTCGCTCATGCCGCCTCTCTGCCTCTCCCGCGCCCCGACCGCAAGCCCCAGCCCCGGTCGGATGCACCACCCCATAGGCTTCTTCTTTTCGAAAAATACGCACGCCCCGGCCCGCCACCGGGCGCGAAGGCCCCGAGATCAGGCGGCCCGCCCGGTCACGCGCCGCAGCCAGGCCCAGAGATAGCGCAGCGGCCAGCGCAAGACGCTCGCCCCCGCCGCCAGCACCAGAAGCCCGACCCAGACGCCGTTCTGCCAGAACACCCAGGCCAGAAGCGGCAGGCCGAGCGCGATCAGCACATAGGCCCGCGTCCAGTGATTGTCCTTCGACGGGATCATCGCGAGCAGGTTCGCCAGCGCCAGCCAGCCGAAGGCGGCGATCAGAGACCCGCTCATCGGGGGATCTCCGGCCGCTCGCCGCGGGCGCGCGCCCAGAAATAGCGCAGCGGGTTGCGGAACATCGACAGGACCGCCAGCGCCGCGGCCAGGGTCCAGCCCCAGCCATGGGCCCAGCCGATCCAGACCAAGAGACCCGGAGCGAGGATCAGAAGCGTCAGGCCCGGCGTGTATTGCGCCCGCATCGGCAGGCAGGCCGTGACCGTGGCCGCCACCGCCCAGAGACAGGCCGCGACGAGCGCCGCGCTCACGCGCTCTTCCTCTTCTCCTCGAGCCGACCCGGCAGGTTGTTGGCCCAGGCCGAGATCGTGCCGGCCCCAAGGCAGACCACCAGGTCCCCCGGACGCGCCTGTTCGCGCACCAGCCGCTCCAGATCGTCCTCGTCATAGAGCGCGCGGGCATGTCGGTGGCCATGGCGGATCAGCCCGGCCACGAGATCGTCGCGCGACGCGCCCGCGATCGGGTCCTCGCCCGCGGCATAGACCTCGGCGATGGCGACCACGTCGGCCTCGTTGAAGCAGGCGCAGAAATCGTCGAAGAGCGAGTGCAGACGCGAGTAGCGATGCGGCTGGTGGACCGCGATCACCCGGCCCTCGGTCGCCTGTCGCGCGGCGCGCAGCACCGCGGCGATCTCGACCGGGTGGTGGCCGTAATCGTCGATGATGGTGACGCCGCCCACTTCCCCCACGCGGGTGAAGCGCCGGTTCACGCCGCCGAACTTGGAGAGCGCGTCGCGGATCTCCTCGCGCTTCATGCCGAGATGCCGCGCGACCGCCACCGCCGAGAGCGCGTTCGAGACGTTGTGATCGCCCGGCATCGGCAGGGTGCAGCCCTCGATCAACATGCCCTCGGCCTGGAGCGCGATGTCAAAATGCGCCACGCCCTTCTCGTAGCGCAGGTTCACCGCACGCACGTCGGCCTGGGCGTTGAAGCCGTAGGTCAGAACGCGCCGGTCGGTGATCCGGCCCACCAGCCGCTGCACCTCCTCATGGTCGGTGCAGCAGACCGCCAGCCCGTAGAAGGGAATGTTGGAGACGAAATCGAGAAAGCCCTGTTTCAGCGCCTCGAAATCCTTCCAGTGCTCCATGTGCTCGGGATCGATATTGGTGACGATGGCGATGGTCGCGGGCAGCCGGTTGAAGGTACCGTCGCTCTCGTCGGCCTCGACCACCATCCATTCGCCCTGCCCCATCCGGGCGTTCGAGCCATAGGCGTGGATCACGCCGCCATTGATCACCGTCGGATCGACCCCGCCCGCGACCAGAAGCTCGGCCACCAGCGTCGTCGTCGTGGTCTTGCCGTGGGTTCCGGCGACCGCGATGTTCGACTTGAGGCGCATCAGTTCGGCCAGCATCTCGGCGCGGCGCACCACCGGCAGGCCGCGGCCGCGCGCGGCGTCGAGCTCGGGATTTCCGGGCTTGATCGCCGACGAGATCACCACGACCTCCGCATCCGCGAGGTTCTCGGCGCGCTGGCCCTCGAAGACCGTTGCGCCCAGCGTCTCGAGCCGGTCGGTGATCTTCGAGCGTTTCAGGTCCGAGCCCTGCACCCGGTAGCCGTGGTTCAACAGCACCTCGGCGATGCCCGACATGCCGATGCCGCCGATGCCCACGAAATGGATGGGACCGACATCCTGAGGAAGTTTCGTCGCCGCTGCCGCGTTCATTCTGCCTGCTCCTTGCCTGCCAAAGCCTCGACCATGTCCGCCAGCCGTTCTGCGGCATCGGGTCGAGCGACGCTGAGCGCGCCTTGTGTCATTTTCAGTGCGCCGTCGGGGTTCTCGAGCACCGCGCGGATCGCGTCGGTCAGCGCCTCGATCTCGAAGCGCGCCTCGGGAATGCGGATCGCCGCGCCCGCCTCCACAAGCCCGCGCGCATTGGCGGTCTGGTGGTCTCCGGCGGCGGCGGCGAAGGGAATGAGGATCGACGGCCGCCCGATCACCGAGATGTCCGCGACCGAGGACGCGCCCGAGCGCGAGATCACCAGCTGCGCTTCGGTCATCCGGGCCGGGATGTCGGTGAAGAAGGGCTGCACATCGGCATAGATGCCCTGCTCGTCGTAATAGGCCTGTACCCGCGCGCCATCCTCGTCGCGCGCCTGGTGGCTGACCCGGAGGTGGCGCAGAAGCTCCATCGGCAGGCCCGCGATCGCGGGCGGCACCACGTCCGACAGGATCCGCGCGCCCTGGCTGCCGCCGATCACCAGGATCGACATCGGGTAGTCGCCCGGCACGATATAGCCCGCGCCCGCGCGTTCGCGCACCGAAGCGCGGACCGGGTTGCCGGTATGGACCGCCTCGACGCCCTCGGGCAGCGTGGTCGGCCAGGTGCCGCAGGCGACGAGGTCGACGCGCCTCGCGAAGACCTGGTTCACCCGCCCGAGGATGCCGTTCTGTTCGTGGATCATCCGGGGGATCTTCAGAAGCGTCGCCGCGCCGAGCGCGGGGATCGACGGGTAGCCGCCGAAGCCCACCACCACGTCGGGCCGGTCGCGGCGCATCTTCATCATCGCCGACATCACCCCGCCCGCGATCTTGAAGGGCACGCCCGCCTTGGCCGCGAGCCCGCCGCGCGCGAAGGTGGCCGAGGGCACCTCCTCGATCTCGACCGCGTCGGGGAAGCCGCCGGTGTAGCGCGCGCCGCGCGCATCGGTGGACAGCGCCACGCGCCAGCCGCGGCGCAGCATCTCCTCGGCCAGGGCCTGGGCCGGGAACATGTGCCCGCCGGTGCCGCCGGCGGCCATCACCAATCGGGGCGGTCGGAACCGTTCTGTCATGGTCTCTCGCTCGGGTGCGGGCCTCGTTGGACCCACGATGTCGTCTTTACCGCATCCTGGCGCGCAGGATGTCGCCTATCTCGCCCTGCGGGCGGGTGCGTGTAAAGGCCAAGAGCATACCGATCGCGATTCCGCCAGCGATCAGCGACGATCCGCCGTAGCTGACGAAGGGGAGCGTCATGCCCTTGGCCGGCAAAAGCCGCACCGCAACGCCCATGTTGATCATCGCCTGCACGCCGAACATGCAGGCCAGCCCCGCGCCCGCGAGGCGGATGAACGGATCGCGCTCACGCATCAGGCGGCTCAGCGAGCGGACCACCACGGTCGCGTAGAGCGCGATGATCACGATGACGAGCAGCAGGCCGTATTCCTCGGCCGCGACGGCGATGATGAAGTCGGTATGCGCGTCGGGCAGCGACCATTTCACCTGCCCCTCGCCCACGCCGACACCGAAGAAGCCGCCCTCCTGGATGGCGTTGGTGGCATAGCCGATCTGGGTCGTCGGATCGATCTCGGGGTTCAGGAAGCCGTCGATCCGGCGGGCGAAATGTTCCGAGTTTTCATAGGCGAAGGTGCCCGCGAGCACCACGAGCCCGGCGATGCCGAAAAGCAGGATCATCGGCGCACCGGCGATGAAATACATCACCCCCCAGCCGAAGAGCACGAGGCAGGCCTGGCCGAAATCCGGCTGCAGCGCCAGCATCGCGACGATGGCGATGCAGAGCATGAACGACCAGAGCCGCCCCGGAGGCCCGCCCAGGTCCTGCGACGCGGCCATCAGCCAGGCGGCGACGACCACGAAGACCGGCTTCAGGAACTCCGAGGGCTGCACGCTGGCGAAGCCGAGGCTGTACCAGCGCACCGCGCCCTTGCCGAAATCGGTGCCGAGCCAAGGCAGGAGCGCCAGCGCGACGAAGGCGCCGAGAAAGCCCAGGACCGCGACGCGGCGCACCATCACCGGAGACATCAGCGAGACGAAGAACATCGTCGCCAGCGCGGCGCCGCCGAAGATCGCCTGCCGCTGGACATAGTGGAACGCGCCGAAGCCGTTGCGCTCGGCTAGGGGCGGCGAGGCCGCGAGCCCCAGAAGGATGCCGATCCCGAAGAGGATCAGCACGCAGGACAGCGTCCAGCGATCGACGGTCCGCCACCACTTGGGCAGGACCGGCTCGCCGGCATGCACGGGGACCGTGCCGTAAACCATTTCCGTCATGGAACGTACCGCTCGAAATTCTGCCTCTGGCGCCCGGATTGTCCCCGGGTCGTTGCTGTCACAGTAGCGCGGACAGGCGCGTCCGGCCAGTGGAAAGCGAATCACATCTGCGCTCTCCGGGCCCCGCGTCGCGAAAATGACTCATCTTTTGGCCGACATGTCGCGCCCACCGTCATGTCGCATGCCGCCTTCGCCTATAGGTTGCCTCGGCACCCGCATGCGCACGGATTTCGGCCTCAAACGAGCCCCCTACCCCGCGCGCGCCGCGATCTGCCGCCAGACCGCGCCGGCATCGTAAAGCGTCCATTCCCGGCGCAGACCATCGGGGCCGAACTCGGCCTGACTCAGCCCCAGGATCGTGACCGCCGCGCCGCTCGGGTGCCCGAACGGACCCCAGCCAACATGCTTGCCGGTGAGCCGCCAGCGCAGCGCCGCGCGCGGCGGCATGAGCGGGCTTTCAAGCCCGATCCCGTCCTCGATCTCGAACACCGCGTCGGGAAAGCCCGCGCGCAGTCCAAGCCAGAAGGCGCGCGCGGCCTCGGGCCCCGTCCCAAGCTCGCCGCCGGGATAGCAGAGCTCGGCCCCGGGCGCGTATTGATCGTCGAAAAGCCCGAACGCCCCCTCCATCGCGCGGTCGAGAAGCTCAGCCCAGCTTGCCGCCCAGCCATCCTCGGGCGGCATCGTCCCGGGCGAGGCCGGTCCCGCGCCGCCCGCGCTGAGCGGCTCGGCCGTCAGGCTGTCCGCGGCCCAGGCCCGGGGATCGCGCCCGATCTGGCGCAGGATCGCGGCGCTGTCGCGCACCCGCCAGAGCCGCGCCAGCCGCCCCTCGCGGATGCCGTAGCCCGCAAGCCAGCGATAGCGCAGATCGCGCCCGGTCGGAGCGCCCCAGAGCCCGTCGCCGGCATGTCGTCCCGTCATCACGAAGCGCTCCGCCGCCCAGGCACCGCCGGGCGCCAGCACGTCCTCGGACCAGAGCCGCCGCTCGGGGATCGCCGCAAGCTCCGGCAGGGCCGCGACGGCCAGTCCGGACGCCCC
>NZ_JBHTMU010000064.1:0-12221 GCF_042679605.1 Litorisediminicola beolgyonensis | reverse complement strand
CCCCGGCCCGCCGCCCCGCGCCCGCCCGCGCCGCGCGGCGTCAGCCGGACCGAACCCGACTGGCCCGCCGACACCGCCCTTGTCCGCAAACCGGTGCGCGAAGCGCTGCGCGAGGCGCTGACCGAGGAAATGGCCCGCGACGACACCGTGCTTCTCATGGGCGAAAGCGTCGGCGAGGCGCAGGGCACCTACAAGATCAGCCAGGGCCTTCTCGACCGCTTCGGCGGCACACGCGTCCTCGACACGCCGGTGACCGAGGCCGGGTTCGCGGGCCTCGCCGTCGGCGCGGCCTGGGGCGGGCTCAAGCCCGTCGTGGAGTTCATGTCAATGGATTTCGCGCTTCAGGCGATGGACCAGATCGTCAATTCCGCCGCCAAGACGCATTACATGTCCGGCGGTCAGCTCGCCTGTCCCATCGTCTTTCGCGGCCCCGACGGCGCGGCGGCGCGCGTCGGCGCCCAGCACGCCCAGAGCTTCGCCGCCTGGCTCGCCCATGTCCCGGGCCTCAAGGTCGCCTCCCCCTATTGCGCCTCGGACGCCAAGGGTCTCCTGAAAAGCGCCATCCGCGATCCGAACCCGGTGATCCTTCTGGAAAACGAGACGCTCTACGGCAAGAGCTTCGAGGTCCCGGACCTCGACGACTACACCGTGCCCTTCGGCAAGGCGCGGCGCTGGCGCTCGGGCGACGATGTCACGCTCGTCAGCTACGGCCCGGCGATGGAGGCCACGCTCGAGGCCGCCGACCGCCTGGCCGCCGACGGGATCGCAGCGGATGTGCTCGACCTGCGCAGCCTGCGTCCGCTCGACGAAGACGCTGTGATCGAAAGCGTCACCCGCACCCATCGCTGCGTCACCATCGAGGAAGGCTGGCCGATGGGCGCCATCGGCGCGCATCTCGCCGCGGTGCTGATGCGCGAGGCCTTCGACGCGCTCGACGCCCCTGTCGCGGTCCTGACCGGCGCCGACGTGCCGATGCCCTATGCCGAACCGCTCGAGGCCGTGGCCCGCGTCACCGCCGACGCGGTTGTCGCCGCCGCCAGCCGGGTCTCCTACGCATGAGCGTCGCCGTCCGCGGCCGCGATGCCGCCCGCGAGGCCTACCGGGTCGATATCGACGGCCAGGGAGCGCTCGTCCCCGAATGCCTGATGGAGAGCCTGCGCTCCGGCGACCGCCCGAGCCACCAGGAGGCCTATGAATGGATCGCCGCCCATCGCGGCGCGATCGAACGCGCCGTCGCGGCGCGTGTCCGGGGCGAGCGGCCGCGCCCTCCTTTCGACCTCGTGGAACTCCTCGCATGACCGACCGCCTGCGCGTCTCGCCCGCCGCCCGCGCCGCCGCCGAGGCGCAAGGCATCGACTTGGCCAGCCTCACCGGCAGCGGTCCGAACGGCCGGATCGTGCTGCGCGATCTCGACACCGCCGCGCCCGACATAAGCCGCGACCAGAGCGTCCGCGAACACAGCACCGAGCCGCCACATCGCGCCGAGACCATGGCCTCGATCTGGTATGATCCGGACTGGGAGCGCGACCGCCGCGTCCTGCACGCGACGCGCGTCATCGACGCGACGGCACTGATGGCCGCCCGCGCCGACCTCATCGCCGCCTATGGCGCCTCGGGCCCGCGCCCCGGCCTCACCTGCCTCCTGCTCCGCGCCGCGGCGCTGGCCGAGCGCGCGCTCTGGGAGGTGGACGAGAATTTCGACGAAGGTGTCGGGCTCGCCATCGCCCGCCCGGATAGCTATGCCCGGAATCTCTTTCTCGGCCCCCTCGACCGCCCGCTTCGGCGCTTCGCCGAAGAAATCACCCGCCTCCGCACCGATCCCGGTGCCGATGTCCCGGAGCGCCCCATGGTCATCGACGGCGGCGGCCCGTATTTCCGGATTGCCAATCTCGGTGTCCTGGGGCTCGACAATTTCGTCTCCGCCCGGCCCGATAGCTACGGTCGCACCCTCGAGATCGGGCGCTTGCGCGACACCGTCACCCTCGACGCCGTGGGACGCCCCGTGAAACGCATCGAACTGCCGCTGACCCTGACCTGGGAGGCCAAGGAAAACGACATCCTCGAACCAAGCCGCATCCTCGCGGCGCTCGCGGACGCGCTCGAACACCCGATCCGCCTCCTGGCCTAGGCGCCACGGACCCCGAGGGCGCACCCCGCCCCATGCTTCTTCTTTTCGATAAATACCGCCGGGGGTGAATTGGCCGAAGGCCAAGAGGGGGCAGCGCCCCCTTCCACCTTTGTCACGTGCACAATGCTCTTTAGTTTTCGCTGGGCGTTGCAACACGCCCCCGCGTAATCGCCCTCGGGGCGCCGCAATGAATGGAAGGCGGGGCCCCCTCACCTCGCGACGCAAGCGCCGAAGGTCAGGAACCGCGCAGCAGGTGATCCATGTTGATCGCGGGCTGCGGGCATCCCGCCTCGCCGACGATCCGCGCCGGAACCCCGGCCACAGTCTTGCAGGGCGGGACCTCTTCCAGAACCACCGAGCCCGCCGCGATGCGAGAGCAATTGCCGATGCGGATATTGCCGAGAACCTTCGCGCCCGCGCCGATCAGCACGCCATCGCCGATCTTCGGATGGCGGTCCTCTTCCTCCTTGCCGGTGCCGCCCAGCGTCACCGAATGCAGCATCGAGACATTGTCGCCCACCACCGCGGTCTCGCCGATCACGATGGAATGGGCGTGGTCGATCATGATGCCGCGGCCGATCTTGGCGGCGGGGTGGATATCGACCCCGAACACCTCCGAGCAGCGCATCTGGAAGAGATAGGCCAGGTCCGTGCGGCCCTGCTCCCAGAGCCAATGCGAGATCCGGTGGCATTGCACCGCCTGGAACCCCTTGAAGAACAACAGCGGCTGCAGGAACCGGTGGCAGGCCGGGTCGCGGTCGTAGACGGCGACAATATCGGCCCGCGCGGCCAGCGCCAGGTCCGGATCCGAGCCGTAGGCCTCGTCGCAGATCTCGCGCAGGATCTGCTCGGACATCTCGCCCGAGGCGAGTTTCAGCGACACGCGATAGGCCAGCGCCCGCTCGATGGTCGGGTGGTGCAGCACCGAGGAATGCACCAGCCCGCCCAGAAGCGGCTCGTGGCGCACCGCGTCCTCGGCCTCGCTCAGAATGCGGGCCCAGACGGGATCGAGTTCGGCGACTTGTGCGCGGGTCTTGGCCATCGGTCTCTCCTTTGCCGCAGCGAGACTAGCAGATAGGCTCGCCCTCGGAAAACGCAAATCGGTGATCCGGGGGATCAAGGGCGATGATCGATGAGGACGCGGCACGCCGCAGGATCGCCGAGCGGCTGGCCGAGCTCGAGGCCGAGGATGCGCGCGGTCGCGACGGCCAGGCGGTGGTGACGCTCGATCAGCAGGCGGTGGGGCGGCTGTCGCGGCAGGACGCGCTCCTGTCGCAATCCATGGCCAAGGCCACCCAGGCCCGCCGCGACCGCGAACGCCGCGCCCTCGCCGCCGCCCTAGCGCGGCTCGAAGAGGGTGAGTTCGGCTACTGCGAAGACTGCGGCGAAGAGATCGCCTCGGGGCGCCTCAGGCTCGATCCGACCGTCACCCGCTGCGTCGAATGCGCCTCGGGGTGAGCGCCCGGTCATAGCGGGGATTTGCCAAAGACACGCTCCTCGATCACGCCGACCCGCATATTGCCGGGATCATCGGCGCTCGGTGGAGGCACCGTCAGCCGTATGAGCGTATCGCTTCGAGCTCGCCCCGATCCCTGTTACGCTCGATCCGTATTTCGAATTGGAGCTTATCGAGTATGAGACGATTTTTCCCCCTTGCCGCCACGCTTGCGGCTCTCTCTGCCCTCGTCCCGACAGATGCCCTCGCGCAGGAACGGCTTCTCGCCCACTATATCGCTGATCTCGGCGATGAAGATCACCGGACCTCCAGCGGCCAGAGGCTGACCTCTTTCGCGGCTTTGATCGCGCAGGATCGCGCGAACTTTCACCGCTTCGGTATCAGCCACAGACACGACCAATCCGACCCGATCTTCTCGGACCGCGCCATGCGCGCCCAGATCGGCCCACGCGTGATGGACGTGCCGCATTACTACGAGCAATACGCTCGCAATGTCCTCTCCTGCACACGCGGATGCGGCACCTACATGGTCGTGGATGTCTACGGATACGGGCGGACGATCACCCGCATCACCATCGAGGTGCCCGGCTGATCCTCCACCTGCCGGAGCCTCATCCCACCGCCAGCCGTGCCGCCGGTCCCGGGCCGAAGCGGGCCGAGATCTGCGCCACGCGGATCTCGCTGGCCGCGCCATCCGCCGCGCGCAACGCCGCCGGGTAGGTCCAGGCGGGCGCGCCAAGGGTGACCTCGCGCAGCACCGTCTCGCCCGCCATCACCCGCAGGAGATAGGCCTCGCTCTCCTCGCCGAGGGGCACCTCGGGCGCCGACCAATCGTCGCCGTCGAGCCGCGTGCGCCGCACCCAGCTCAGCCGAAAATCGCCGCCCTGCGGCCTGGCCCGGAGGTGGGCGGGCGCATAGGGTCGCAGGCCGATGCCGTCGAAGGCGTGGACCGCCTCGGTATAGCTCGGATCGTCATAGCCGCGCCGCGCCGGACCGACCCGGTAATGTTTCGAAACCCGCCGCTCGGCGCGCGTGAGCGGGATCTGGCGCGGCGTGCCGTCGAGCCGCACCACCCAGGAGCCCGCGGGCCAGACCTCGGGCATGACGCCGTCGGTGCCCGCCTGACCGCGCAGGAGATGCCCCAGAAACCACGTCCTGGGCCCACCTAGTCGCGCGTCCCGGAACTGCAGCACCTCCCAGGCGCCGGGGCTGCCATCGCCGATGGCCAGCGCGTTGCCGCCCGCGAGGAACGCCTCGTCCGAGATCGCCGCAAGCTGGCCGGTCAGCATCTCGAGCTGCAGCTCCGCGCCGCGCTGGACCCGGCCCGAGGGCCCCGCGAAAAGCGGCGTCAGGGTGCGCCCGATGGTCGAGCGCCCGGCGATCACGTCCAGAAGCTCGAACCCGTCGCCGGTCGCCGAGCCGTAGAGCGCCGCGCTTCCGGGCCAGGGCCGCGCCGTCAGCGCCAGGTGCGGGGCGTGCGGGACCTCGTCGCCGGTCAGAAGCGGCAGGTCGAGAAAGAGCGGCAGCACCGGGGTCGCGGGCGCGAAGGGGCGCAGGCGCGGCGCGGCCTCGGGCAGGTCCGAGGCGATGTAGGTGTCGGGCTCGATCCGCACCGCGTCGACCATGCGATGGGTGCCGGTCTCGACCCGGTCGATCCGCGCGCGCAGATCGCCGCCCTCGCGCGGCAGCGTGACGATATCGCCCGCGCCCAGATGCCAGAGCGACGGCGGCAGAGCGAAGCGCAGGCTGTCGCGCGCGATGCGGGTCTCCGAGAGCCAGCGCTCGGCGGTCTGGCGCGCCTCGGCGCGGCTCATCAGGAGCGGCAGCTCACTGTCCGAAACCGCGTGGGTGGCCTCGTCGGGCAGCACCGCTTCCTCGGAGGCCGGTTCGTGATCGCCCCCGGCCTCGATGAAGCCCACCCGCACGCGCCCGGCCTCTTCGGCGGGCGCGGCGCGGGTCTCCGAGAGGGTCGCCTCGTCCCCGGCCACCAGCCTCTCGGGATCGAGCGACCGCGCGGGCGTGCCCGTACGGGAGACGAACTGCAGCGCGCCGCCCTTTTCCACCGCGTCGAACCCGTAGGCCAGCATCAGGGGCTGAAGCCGCGCGCGGGCATCGGCCACCTGCGGCACCGCGTAGCCCCTGACCGTGCCGTAAAGCCGCGTCGTGTCGATCTCGGTCAGGCCCGAGGCGGCGCAGATTTCCGCGACCACCGACGCGAGGCTCCGATCGCTCGACCGCCCCGTGATCCAGTGCCCGAGCCGGTGGTTCGGCGCGTCGGCCCAAAGCTCCGCCTTGCCCGGAAACCACGGATAGGGCCGCGCGTCCCAGGCCCAGACGAAAGCGCGCGACATGTCGACCATGCGGCCGTCATAGACCTCGGAGCGCGGGTTGTGGTCCGGATCGCCCCAGTAGAGATGCATCGCGCGCAGATATTGCCGCTGGATCAGCGCGTCGGGGCGGCCCGAGCTGTGATAGGGCAGATGGCTCTCGGAGCTTTTCGGATCGACGAAGACATTGGGCTGGTTGGTGCCCTTGTCGACCGCCGGGCAGCCGAGCTCGGTGAACCAGATGGGCTTCGATCCGGGCTGCCAGGCGGTCGGCGTCTCCTGGCGCACGCCGCCGATCCGTTCGTGATGACGGTTGGACCACCAGCCCCGGAGGTCCTTGTAGCGCCAGACCCAATCCTCGCCATGGGCGCCGTCGCGGATCGGTTCGCGGCGCTGCGCGGCGCGGGCCTCGGACGACGGGTAATACCAGTCATAGCCCTCTCCGCCCGCGACATTGGCCATCAGGTAATCGAGGTCGTGGCAGGCGCCATGCGCGACATCCGCATGGGTGTCGCCGTCGCGCCAGTCCGAAAGCGGCATGTAATTGTCGATGCCGATGAAATCGATGTTCGGATCGGCCCAGAGCGGGTCGAGATGAAAGCGCAGATCGCCCGAGCCGTCCTGCGGGTGATAGCCGAAATACTCGCTCCAATCGGCGGCGTAGCCGAGCTTGGCATCGGGCAGGAGGGCGCGGACCTCGGCGGCCAGCGCGATCAGCTGGTCGACCGCGGGAAAGCCCAGATCGTCGCGGATCTGCGTCAGGCCGCGCATCTCGGAGCCGATGGTGAAGCTGTCGACGCCGCCCGCCGCCGCGGCCAGCGCCGCGTGGTGGAGGATGAAGCGGCGAAAACCCCACTCGTCCGGGCCGGTATAGGTGACGCCGCTCTCGCTCACGGCGAAATCCGTGGCATTAGCGGTGCCGAAAAACGCCGCGACCTCCGCGCGCGCTGCGGCGGTGCCGTCGGGCGAGCCGCTCCGAAGCGGCGCAAGGCTCGTGGTGATCCGCCCGCGCCATGGCAGCGCGGGCTGGTCGGAGGCGCCAGTCCACGGGTCCTCGCGCCCGTTCCCGGCAAGCTGCTCCATCAGGATAAACGGATAGAGAAGAACCGCTTGGCCTGCATCCCTCATGTGGCGGATCGCGCCGATCACCGAGGCGTCCGAGGGCGTGCCGCCATAGACCACGCCGCCTTCCTGCCGGGGCACGGCCTGCGCGTCGTCGCGGCCGAGCCCCGCGACGCGCCAGGGCCGGTCGCGCCCGTCGAACTCTTTCTGCTCGACCTTGGGGCGCAGCGTGCAGCGGTCGCAGCGCAGATCGTCGCCGAACCAGCTGACCACGAGGCTCGTGGCGCGCACCTGCGGCAGGTCCACCTGCAGCGCCCCGAAAGATGTCGCGAAATCAGAGGCCTCCGACGGGGTGTTCACGTTCGCGACGCCGTGAGAGCCGCCGCCGAAGTCCAGGTATTCCGGCTCGGGCGCCAGCGCGTATTCGCCGGTCCCGGGGATCATCGCGACGCCGCGGATCAGCGCGGGGACATCGTCATCCTCGGTCGAGGGGCGCACCACCTCGGCCGAAAACTGCGGCACGCGGCTGCCGAAGCGGCCGAGGTCCAGATCCTCGATCACCAAGTAGGCCGTGCCGCGATAGGCGGGAACCGCGCCTGCGCCCTCGACCGCCTCGATCAGCGGGTCGGGCTGCTGGTCGCGTGTGCCGCGATAGACGCGGATATCGAGATCGGCGAGCGGCAGCTCCGCGCCATCCGCCCAGAGCCGCGTGACACCGGCGATCTCGCCCTCGCAGAGCGCCAGCGCCAGCGAGACCGAATAGCTGTATTCCCGGATCTTTGGCTGCGCCGGGGCCGCGCCCTTGCCGCCGCCACCGCCGCCGCGCGTCGTCACATGCTCGGTGAACTCGGTCGCCCAGATGATCTGCCCGCCGACGCGCATCCGCCCGAAGACCTCGGCGATGGCGGCGCCTTCGCCCGCGCCGGTCAGGCGAAAGCGGTCGATCCGGCCGGTCTCGACCGTCTCCGAGCCCTGCCCCATCAGCCGCTGGTCGATCACCCGCCCGAGCGTCGCGCCCATGAAACGGCCCACGGCGGTCATCGACAGCCCCAGCACCGAGCCACCGATGGAAGAGCCGATCGCCGCGCCAGCGGCGGAGAGAAGGATGGTCGCCATCGTCAGGCCTCCGAGGGAAAGGTGAAGCGCGCCACGATCCGGCGCGCCCAGGGGTCGGTCAGCGGGCTCTCGACGACGCCGAGGCCGTCATAGGCATGGATGAAGGCGGGCGCGCGCCCCGCCTGCGATAGGATGCCCAGATGCTTGGCCACCGCGCCCGCGCGCATCCGGAAGAGCAGCACCTGCCCGGGTGCGAGCGCCGCGTCGGCAGGACGCAGGCGACGTGTGGCCGCGTCGCGCAGCACCTCCTCGCCCGAGGGTTCGGCCCAGTCGCGCGTATAGGGCGGGACCGGGTCGGGCTCGGGGCCTTCGATCTCGCGCCAAATGCCTCGGACGAGGCCCAGGCAATCGGTGCCCGCCCCCCGGAGCGAGGCCTGGTGCAGATAAGGCGTGCCGATCCAGCCGCGCGCGGCGGCGACCACCCGGCTCATCTGCGGCTCCCGCCGTCGCGGGTCTTGGCCTGGGTCGGGTGCACGAGCATCCAGTCCTCGCCCGGAATGTCGGGAAAGCCCTGGTAATTCAGCGCATTGTTGAACTTGAACCGGCAGGTCTCGAAGCGCTTGTCGCAGCCCGCGGACAGCGCCACGACGTCGCCGGGGGCAAGCGCCGCGCGCAGCGGCTCCCAGAGCTCGATGAGCCGCGTGCCCCGCTCCGAGCCGTGATCGCGCTTGATCGCCGCCGAAAGACCCGCCGCCGCGCCGGTGACCACCTCGGCCCGGCCGCGCCGGAACCAGTCAAGCTCGAACCCGGGAAGCGCGGGGAATTCCAGCACGCGGCCGTCCTCGGCGGAAAGGATCGCGCCTTCATGCACATAGCCCGGCGTCGCCAGGTCGAAGCCGCAGGCGAGATCGCCCAGCACCGCGCCGCAGGGGCGCTGGTAGACCCGGCCCATCGGGCGGTTCAGCCGCTCGGCAAGGCCCCGGAGCTCGGCCTCGAACCCGCCCGCCGCACGGCGGATCTCGCCCAGAGCTCCGCGAAAGACCATCTCGCGCGCGCTCACTTCCTGCCAGTTGACGAGCCAGCAGGTCACCTCGGCGTTGTCATAGCGCCCGGCGGCGATATCGGCCTCGGTGATCGCATCGGAGCGAAGCGCGCCCATCGCCTCGGTATTGTCGACCGAGAGGCCCGTCGACTGCGCCAGCGCCAGAGCGGTCAGACCGGTCTCGGCGCGGAAGGTCACGCCGTCGAAGCCCAGGTCCAGATCGTGATCGGTGAAGCCCAGGACGACGCCATCGGCGCGCGCCACCGCCCAGCAGCGCGCGACGGTGGTCAGCCCCGTCCCGAGATGCGCATGGAGCGCCGTCGCACCGCTCATGCCCGGACCTCGATCACCGGCACGTCGGGCGCCTGCCCGGCCTGGAAGGAGGCGACCGAGGTGCGGATCGCGTCGGTGTCGAAGCGCACGGGCACGTCGAATTCGAACCCGGCGGTGATCGGCGCGTCCTGCATCGGCGGCTCGGTGAAGGTCACGAGGCCGGTGGTCGCGTCGATCTCGAAATGCACCGCCTCGCGGGCCTCGACATCCTCGACCCCCATCACCACCGTGCCGGCCACCGGCTTGCGGATCGGGCGCTGGTAGCTCTGCGCGCCCGAACGGTAGGTCTTGGTCAGCTGGAAGACGCGCGTCACCCCGTCGCCATAGGCGATCACCTGATCGGTATACCGCGGCGCGTCCGAAGGCGCGCAGGACTTGAAGTCGGACCAGTCCTTCCATCGGAACCCGAAGAGCTGGCCCTGCCGCGCCTCGAAGAACGCCACCAGCGCCTCGATATCGTCGAGCGAGCGCATGCCGAGCCCCGCATCGTAGCGGCGGCGGGAATGGGCCCAGGGCGTGTTGCGCTCCTCGAAGCCGTTGGCGAGCGTGACCACGTCGGTGCGGCGCTCGGGGCCGCCGACCGAGCCGAAGCTCAGCCGGGTGGGAAAGCGGATCTCGTGAAAGCTCATCTGCGGCTCCCTCTCAGCGGTTGCGCGACCCGCGCGACAGCGCGCGGCCCATCTCGGCGGCGATCTGGCTCTGGCTGCGGCGGAAGCCCTGCACGTCCGGGGTCGAGATGTTCATCACCACGGTGACCGGCTGGCCGCCGGCCTGAGCGCGCACCCCGAGCTTGCCGTCGGGACCGCGCGCGAGCGGCATGATCGCCTCGGGCCCCGCCTCGCCCATGAGCCCGGTGCCGCCGCGCATCGGAAAGGCGGTGGGAGAGGACACGATCCCGCCCTGGGCGAAGGGCATGACCCGGCCCTGCACGAAGCCCGCGCCGTTCGCGAAGGGCGCGTATTGGCCGAAGAGCCCCGAGACCGCGCCGGTGATCGCGCCGCCGACATGGTCGGCCACGGGCCTGACCGCCGCCCGCCAGGCGGTGTCGACAAGGCTCTGGGCCACGTCGCCCAGCGCGTCCGAGAGCTTCCTCCCGTCGAGCACCACGCCGTCGATGGCCCTGGACACACCGCGGCTCAGGGCGCTCTCGAAGCGCTGCGCGCCGCGGCCCGCGGCGTCGAAGGTCTCGTGGATGCGGGTCAGTTCGGTCTTGAAGGACGCGGCCATCTGCGCCGCGCCGCCCAGGGTCGTGTCGAGCTCTCCGAACGCGTCGTCGAGCCGGTCGAGATCATCCATTGCCGTCTCCGGTCCTGTCGGGGAAGGCCGCGATCAGCTCGTCGAGCCGCGCGCGTCCCATCGGTTTGGTGCCGGCGCCCTGGCCCAGCATCAGCTGCAGTTCCGCCGGGGTGAGCTGCCAGAAGACCTCCGGCGGCAGGCGCAGCCCCGCGAGGCCCGCGCGCATCAGCCCCGGCCAGTCAAGGCGCATCGCGGGCCTCGTGTGCCTCGGGCGGCAGGAAGGCGCGGGCCAGAAGCTCGGCCGCTGCGCGGGCGGCCCCCATCGGACCGCCCGCGATCTCGGCCGAGATCAGCGCCTCGGGTCCGACCTGCCAGCCGCCGCCCCGGAGCCCCGCGACGATCAGCGCCAGCACGTCGCGGCTGGAAAAGCGCCCCGCTTCCATCCGCTCGACGAGCGCGAGAAGACTGTCCTCGCCCAAGCCCGCCTCGAGTTCGGCGAGCGCGCCGAGCGTCAGCCGCATCACCCGCGTCTCGCCGTCGATCACGAGCGCCGTCTCGCCGCGCCAGGGGTTCGCCATCAGACCGCCGCCACGAAGCTCAGCTGGCCCGCCGAGGCGAGCGCCAGCTCGTAGGTCGCCTCGCCATTGTGGCTCCCGGCATATTCGATCGCGGTGACCTGGAACGGCCCCTGCACCACGCCGAAATCGGGGATGATGACCTGGAAGGCGGGCGTCTCGCCGTCAAAGAAGATCTGTCGCGCGCGCTCGTCGGTGTCGCTGTCCTTGAAGACGCCCGAGCCCGAGATCGCGGCGGTCTTCACGCCCGCGCCCGCCAGAAGCTCGCGCCAGCCGCCGGCGCTTTCGAGCGAGGTGACATCGACGCTTTCGGCGTTGAAGCTGACGCGGGTGGCGCGCAGGCCTGCCATCGTGTGAAACTGGCCGTCGCCGGTGAGATCGACCTTGATGAGAAGGTCCTTGCCGTTCTGGGCTGCCATGTCTTGGGTCTCCTTGGGATCAGGCCGCGTCCACGCGGGCGCGGAAGGTCAGGTCGATGCGGCGGAGCGCGCCGTCGCGTCGGGCGCGGGCCTTGCGGAACTGCAGCGCCACGAGGCGGCCGCGCGCGAGCGCCAGGTCGCGGCCAATGAGCGCGTCCGAGACCGCGCCCGCCACGTCCTTGGCGGCGCGGAAGCCCGCGATCTCGGTCACCACCGACAGCGACAGGTCGTGCCAGGCGCCGGTGCCCGTGGCATCCGAGGCATCGCGCACGCTTTCGGCACCGAGCGTCACGTAGAGCCGCGGCAGAGGTCCCGCGGGCAGCGCGTCATAGACATGGCCGCCGGTCAGGGTGGCCACGGCCGGATCGGCGGTCAGGCAGGCATAGACGGCCTCCTGCAGCGCGGCGGATGCGGCGTAGCTCATGGCGCGGTCTCCTCCTCGCAGGTGCAGGTCAGAAAGCGGCCCTGCGGATCGCGGAGCGCGACCGACAGGATGCGGAAGAGCCGCGTGCCGTGTCGCAGGCGCTGGCCGGGGCGCGGCCGGGCGGAGCTGCCCTCGGGCGCGGCGCGCACCGAGATGCGCCACC
>NZ_JBHTMU010000063.1:0-12424 GCF_042679605.1 Litorisediminicola beolgyonensis | reverse complement strand
CCGCGTCGCGGCGGGGCGAAGCCCGGGCAACATGCGGGGCAGGGCCAGGGCCAGAAGCGCGCCGGTCGCGGCGGCAACCGCCAGCGCCGTCCGCGCGCGGCCTAAGGCCTAGGAAAACGGAGCGCGCCCGGGCCTAGCTCGTGGCGCGCTCCACGCCGATATCGATCGCCTCGCGCAGCACCCGCTCGAGGAATCTCTGCTTCGACGGCGTGTAGAATTTCAGCCCGAACATGTCCTTGACGTAGAAGCTGTCGACCACCTGCTCGCCATAGGTCGCGATGACCGCCGAGGCGATGTAGACGTTGTTGTTCGCCAGCGTCCGCGTGAGATCGTAGAGAAGCCCCGGACGGTCGCGGGTATCGACCTCGATGATCGTGTAGATCTCCGACCCTTCGTTGTCGAAGGTGATCGAGGTCGGCACCTTGAACGCCTTCTCGCGCTTCTTGAGCTTGTCCTTCTCCTTGATCGCCTCGCGCGCCACGACCTCGCCGAGGAGCGTCTTGTGGATCATCGCCTTGAGGCGCGGGATGCGCGCGGCGTCGTAGGGATGCCCGTCGCCGTCCTGGATCCAGAAGGCCGCCGTCGCGAACCCGTCCTTCGACGTGTAGGTCCGCGCGTCCACCACATCCGCACCTACCAGCGTAAGCGCGCCTGCGAGCCGCGAGAAGATGCCGGGGTGATCCTGCAGCGCGAAACAGGCGCGGGTCGCGTCGCGGTCGGGATCGGGATGGATGTCGATGCGGATCTCGTCGGTCGAGATGTCGCGCAGAAGCTCGGCAAAGACCACATGCGCGGTGATGTGGAGGCCCTGCCAATAGGGCTCGTAATGGCGCTGCGTCTCGACCCGGAGGTCCTTGCTGTCCCAATCGGCAAGCTTCTCGCGCAGGAGCTTCTTGGCCTCGGTCCCGCGGGTCTCGCGGCTGATCGCCTCCATCCCGTCGGCGAGAACGGTCGCGGTTTGCCGGTAGAGCGCGCGCAGGAGAGCCGCTTTCCAGTTGTTCCAGGTGCCCGGGCCGACGCCGCGAATGTCGCAGACCGTGAGCACGCAGAGAAGATCGAGCCGCTCCTTCGAGCCCACCGCCTTGGCGAAGCCGCGCACCGTGCGCGGATCGGCGATGTCGCGCTTCTGCGCCATGTCGGACATCAGGAGGTGATGCCGCACCAGCCATTCGACCGTCGCGCATTCCGCCTTGTTGAGCCCGAGCCGCGGCGCCACGCGCCGGGCGATGCGGGCGCCCACGACCGAATGGTCCTCGTCCCGCCCCTTGCCGATGTCATGGAGGAGAAGCGCGGTGTAGAGCACCTTCCGGTTCACGCCCTCCTTGAGGATGGTCGAGGCGACGGGCAGTTCCTCGATCAGGTTGCCGTGCTCGATCTCGGAGAGGTTCCAGATGCATTGGATGGTGTGCTCGTCCACCGTGTAATGGTGGTACATGTTGAACTGCATCATCGCGACGATGGGCTCGAACTCGGGGATGAAGGCCGCGAGCACGCCCAGCTCGTTCATCCGCCGCAGCGCGCGGTCGGGATTGCCGTGCTTCAAGAGAAGATCGAGGAACGTGCGCTGGGCCTCGCGGCTCTGGCGCATCTCCTCGTCGATCAGGCCGAGATTGGCCTTCACCAGCCGCATCGCCTCGGGGTGGATCAGGAGCCCGGTGCGCAGCCCTTCCTCGAAGACCCGCAGGAGGTTCATCTTGTCCGACAGGAACGCCGCGTCATCCGCGATGGCGAGCCGTCCGTGGATGACCTGGTAGCCGTCCTTGACCTTGGGCGTCCGGGTGAAGACCCGCAGGATCAGGGGTGACTCCTTCTTCTGATCCGCCTCGAGCGAGGTCAGCACGATCCGGGTGAGATCGCCCACCGCGGTGGCGTGCCGGAAATAGGCCTGCATGAACTGCTCGACGCCACGCCGCCCGGCGCGGTCGCGGAAGCCCATCGCCTCGGCGACCTCGATCTGCATGTCAAAGGTCAGCTGCTCCATCGCGCGCCCCGCGATCAGGTGCAGGTGGCAGCGCGCGGCCCAGAGAAAGCTCTGCGCCTTGACGAAGGTATCGTATTCCTCGGGCCGGAAGACGCCCAGGTCGACGAAGTCCCGCCCCTCGGCGCCGCGATGGATGTAGCGCAGGATCCAGTAGAGCGATTGCAGGTCGCGCAGCCCGCCCTTGCCCTCCTTGATGTTCGGCTCGACCATGTAGCGCTGGCCGCCCTGCTTTTCGTGGCGCGAGTCGCGCTCTTCGAGCTTGGCGGTCACGAACTCGGATTCGGTGCCGCGGAAGAGGTCGGTCCAGAGACGCTTGTCCAGCTCTTCGGCGAGCGGCGCGTGGCCGGTCACGTAGCGCGCTTCCAGCATCGCCGTGCGGATGGTGAAATCCTCTTTCCCGAGCCTCAGGCAATCCTTCACCGTGCGCGAGGAATGCCCGACCTTCAGCTTCAGATCCCACAGGATGTAGAGCATCGACTCGATGACGCTCTCGGCCCAGCCGGTGATCTTGTAGGGGGTCAGGAACAGCAGATCGACATCGGAGAAGGGCGCCATCTCGCCGCGCCCGTAGCCGCCCACCGCGAGCACCGACAGGCGCTGGCCCTCGGTGGGGGTGGGGTTGCGATGGAGCCGCTCGGTCGCGATCTCGAAGACCAGCGTCACCAGGCAATCGGTGATCCAGGTATAGGAGCGGGTGACCGGCGCCGCCGCAAACGGCGCTTCGGCGAAGGCCCGGGCGATGGCCGCGCGGCCGCGGTCACGCTCTTCGGCCAGCGTCTCGACGACGATCTTGCGGATCGCGCGCTCCTCGCGCTCGTCTCCGAGCGCGTCCCAGAGCGCCTGACGCACTGCGCCCCGGTCGAAGATCGCTTCGGCCGGGGCGATGAGATCCTGGGGAAGGTCCGTGTCCTGCGGGGCCGGTTCAGAAACCGGCGCCGCCGAAGGCTCTGGGTGCAGGGTCAAGGATAACCACCTGTTGATTGCGGATCGTGGCGATCGCGAGCGCCCGCTCGTTGCTGCCATCGGCCAGAAGACGGAACACGCCACCGGCGCCCTGGAAGCCCGAGCCCTGCGTCAGCGCGCGCCCGGTCAGCGCGTCGCTGCGGCCCTGCCGGATCAGCGATCCGACCGCGTTGATGCCGTCGAAGGCGAGGCCGGCCAGCGCATGGGGCGCGGCGCCATAGGCCGCCCGGTAGCGGCTCTCGAACCCGGCCTGGGTGCTGCGGTCGGGGACGGTGAACCACGCGCCCTCGATGCCGGGCAGGTTGAAGCCGTCGGTCCGGCTGTCCCAGCGCGAGAGGCCCATGTACTGGACCGCCGACGGGGTGAGGCCCTGCTCGGGGCCGAGCTGCAGCACCACCGACAGACCGCCATCCCAGGTATCGGTCAGGAACAGCGCGTCGGCCTGGCCCGATGTCACCGGGCCCGCGATGCGCGCGAGCGCCGAGGTCAGGCTCTCGGTGTTGAGGTTGTAGGGCTCGGACGCGACGATCCGTGCGCCGCCGCGGGCCGCGGCCTGGGTGATCGCCTGGTTGCCGAGCGCGCCGCCGGTTGTGTTCTGGTAGAGCACCGCGATGTCGTCGACATTCTGGCGGGTGCCGTAGCGCACGAGCCGCGACGCGGTGTTCTGGAATGTCGAGCCGAGAACGAAGAGGTTGCCGCCGGCGATGGTGGCGTTGTTCGAGAAGCTCAGGACGTTGATGCCCTCGTCCGCGACCGCCAGAGCGGCGGCGTTGGCGGCCTCGCCGAAGAGCGGCCCGAGGATGATCTGCGCGCCGTTGTCGACGGCGGTCTGGGCCTGCTGCGCGGCCCGCGCGGCCTGGCCTGCGGTGTCGTAGACCTGCAGGTCGATCTGCACGCCGCCAAGCTCGGCAATGGCGAGGCGGGCGGCGTTCTCGAGCGAGCGCGCGATGGCGCCGGCACCGGAATCCGAGCGCGGGACGAGCAGGGCGACGCGCACCGGCTGGCTGGTATCGACCCGCGGGCCGCCGCCTCCGGCGGTGATGGCAACGGGATCGCACGCGGCGAGAGCGAGCACGGCAAGGGCGGCGCTGCCCCGGGTCAGTGCCTTGCGGGCGGCGGTGAAAACGGCAAACATCAGTCGGCTGGCCTCTCGGTTACGGTGACGGGCGCGGCGTCAATGCACCGCGGATATTCCCGCGATCATAGGTCACAGGTCACGGAGGTCCAAGAATGAATCCCCCCGCAGGCGCGCTCGCGCCGGGGCTGCACCTCGTGGCCACTCCGATCGGCAATGCCAGCGACATCACCCTGCGGGCGCTCGACGTTCTGGCGCGGGCCGATGTGCTGGCCGCCGAGGATACGCGCAGCCTCAAGCGGCTTCTCGAAATCCACGGGATCGCCTTGGGAGACAGGCCGGTTCTGGCCTATCACGACCATAACGGCGCGCGCATGCGGCCGCGGCTTCTGGCCGAAATGGCGGCCGGGCGGAGCGTCGCCTACGCCTCCGAGGCGGGCACGCCGATGATCTCGGATCCGGGCTTCGACCTGGCGCGCGCGGCGATTGCCGAGGACCTCCCGGTGACCACGGCCCCCGGCGTCTCGGCGGTCGTGACCGCGGTGACGCTGGCGGGGCTGCCGACCGACCGGTTCCTCTTTGCGGGCTTCCTGCCGAACGCCGCGGCCGCCCGCCGCCGCGCGCTCGAAGAGCTGGCACCGGTGCCCGCAACGCTGGTCTTCTACGAATCGCCCAAGCGCCTCGGCGGGATGCTGGCCGACGCCGTGACCGCGCTCGGTCCGGACCGCGATGCCGCCGTCTGCCGCGAGCTGACCAAGCGGTTCGAGGAATGCCGCCGCGGGACGCTCACGGAGCTTGCGGGGTTTTATGAAAATGCGAGCGTCAAAGGCGAGGTGGTGGTGCTGATCGACCGCGGATCTTTGGGAACTGTTAGCCAAATCGAGATAGACCAGTCCCTGAGCGAGGCCTTGCAGACGATGAGCGTTCGGGATGCGGCAGACACCGTATCGCGCATGCTGGGCCTCAAGCGTCGGCCCGTCTACCAGCGGGCCATGGCGCTGCAACAGGATCGTGAGGACGGGCAGGATGAGCAGGATTGACAGGGATTGGCAGGGGAGCGCGGTCACCGCTCGGTCCGATGCGGGGCGCACCGGCTACCACGCGGGCCGCTCGGCCGAAGGGATGGTCGCCCGCGATTACGCGCGCCGCGGCTACCCGCTGGCCGCCGACCGCTGGCGCGGAGAGGGTGGCGAGATTGACCTGATCCTGCGCGACGGCGACGGCCTGATCTTCGTCGAGGTCAAGAAGAGCCGCAGCTTCGCGCGCGCCGCACTTCGCCTTGGCCGTCCTCAGCAGCGTCGGATCTGCGCGGCGGCCGAGGAATTCGCCGCGACCGAGCCGCGCGGCAGCCTGACCGAGATGCGGTTCGACCTGGCGGTCGTGAACGCGCAGGGCGAGATCCACATTCTCGAAAACGCCTTCGGCGCCTGAGGGTCGGCGCGCTTTAGGCCGCATCTGTCAGCCGGGGCTGCAGGTCGTCGCGACCAGCATATCGCGCCCCGACCATTGCCGCGGCGGACGGCATGCGCCATGTAACGGGCGCAGATATCCGGAGCGCCGCCCATGAAGATCGCCTTTCAGATGGACCCGATCGGTCCGATCAATATCGACGCCGACAGCACCTTCCGGCTGGCCGAAGAGGCGCAGGCGCGGGGCCATTCGCTCTTCTACTACACCCCCGATCACCTCGCCTATCAGGAAGGGCGGATCACCGCCCGCGGCCGCGATCTGGAGGTTCAGCGGGTGCGCGGCGACCATGCGATCCTGGGCGAGATGCGCGAGGTCGATCTCTCGGAAATGGACGTGGTCTGGCTCCGCCAGGACCCGCCCTTCGACATGCATTACATCACCACGACCCATCTTCTGGATCGCCTCAAGGACCAGACGCTCGTCGTCAACGACCCGTTCTGGGTCCGGAACTCGCCGGAAAAGCTCCTTGTCCTGAACTTTCCCGACCTCACCCCGCCGACGACGATCGCCCGCGACCTGGAGACGCTCAAGGCCTTCCGCGCCAAGCATGGCGACGTGATCCTGAAGCCTCTCTACGGCAATGGCGGCGCAGGCGTGTTCAAGCTCGACCGCTCCGACCGCAACCTCTCGTCGCTGCATGAGCTCTTCACCGGGTTCTCGCGCGAGCCGCTGATCGTGCAGAAATACCTGCCCGACGTCTCAAAGGGCGACAAGCGCGTGATCCTCGTCGATGGCGAACCGGTCGGCGCGATCAACCGCGTGCCCGCCGAGGGCGAGGTGCGCTCGAACATGCATGTGGGCGGCCGTCCCGAAAAGATCGGCCTCAGCGACCGGGATCGCGAGATCTGCGACCGGATCGGGCCGATGCTCAAGGAAAAGGGCCAGGTCTTCGTCGGCATCGACGTGATCGGCGACTGGCTGACCGAGATCAACGTGACCTCGCCGACCGGCATACAGGAGCTCGAGCGCTTCGACGGGACCAATGTCGCCGGAAAGATCTGGGACGCCATCGACGCCCGACTCGCCTGACCCCTGTCAGGCGAGAAAATTCCGCCTCGGAATTTTCCCCGCCCTCGACCCGCGGGTCTCGCCAAACAAATCCGATGGGCGTATGGCGCAGATCATGCGCCCGGTATCCCTCGATCATCTCGACGATCAGCCGCGCTGGCAGAGGCCGGTGCCGCTCCTGTTTCTCATGGCCATCGCCATGCCGCTCAGCTTCGCGACCTGGTCCGCGCTACTGAACAATTTCGTCATCGAGCAGGCGGGTTTCGACGGCTCGGATATCGGCTGGCTGCACACCGTGCGCGAGATCCCGGGCTTTCTCGCCATCGGCGTGATCGCGGTGATCATCTTCGTGCGCGAACAGGTGCTGGCGCTCGTGTCGCTGGCGCTTTTGGGCGTGGCGACCGCGCTCACCGCGATGTTCCCGAGCCTCGGCGGCATCCTCACCATCACGCTCCTGAGCTCCATCGGCTTTCACTATTACGAGACGGTCAACCAGTCGCTCCAGCTGCAATGGATCGACAAGGCGCGCGCCCCGCAGGTGCTCGGATGGCTCCTCGCCGCCGGGTCGGGCGCGACGCTGATCGCCTACGGCCTGATCGTCGCCACATGGGAGCGCTTCGATCTCTCCTACAACACCGTCTATCTCGCCTCGGGCGGTCTGACGCTGGTGATCGTCGCCCTCTGCGCGCTCGCCTTCCCGCAATTCGAGGCGCCGAACCCGCAGCTCAAGCGCTTCGTCCTGCGCCGCCGCTACTGGCTCTACTACGCGCTGCAGTTCATGGCCGGGGCGCGGCGCCAGATCTTCGTCGTCTTCGCGGGCTTCATGATGGTCGAGCGTTTCGGCTTCGAGGTCCACGAGGTCACGGGCCTTTTCCTCGTGACCCTCGTCGCAAACATGGTCTTCGCGCCGCTGATGGGCCGCGCGGTGGCGGTCTGGGGCGAGCGCCGGGCGCTCTTGTTCGAATATGCCGGGCTGATCGGCGTGTTCCTGGCCTATGGCGGCATCTATGCCTTCGGCTGGGGCGTGGCGCTCGCCGCGGCGCTCTACGTCGTCGATCACCTGTTCTTCGCGCTGGCGCTGGCGCTCAAGACCTATTTCCAGAAGATCGCCGATCCCGGAGACATTGCGCCCACAGCGGCGGTGGCCTTCACCATCAACCACATCGCCGCGGTCTTTCTCCCCGCGCTTCTGGGCTATCTCTGGCTGGTCTCGCCCCAGGCCGTCTTCGTGCTCGCGGCGGGCATGGCGACGATCTCGTTCCTTCTGGCGCTTCTGATCCCGCGCCATCCCGCGCCGGGACACGAGACGGTCTTCGCCCCGCGTCTCGCGGCCCCGGCGGAATAGGTCCTCACCAGAAGATCACCAGGATGGCCAGCATCGAGGCGGCCAGCAGAACGCCCCAGATCTTGACGTTGGCCCAGACCGGCGCGTCGTCGGACAGCGCATCGAAGGCCATGTCCTTGGACCAGACCACATCGCCCAGCTGATCGGCGGGCCGGGCCGTGCCGGTGCGGCTGACGAGGAAGTAGATCACGCAGGAGACCGCGAACATCACGCCGACATTGGTGGTGAAATGCAGCGGCCAGTAGCCCATCTGCGTCGCGATGAAGACCGCGACCGCGACCGCGTGGCCCCCGAGAAGCGTCCAGAACGCCGCGTCCGAGGTGCCGCGATGCCAGAGCGCGCCGAGGATGAAGATCGCCACGACCGGCGGCACGACGATCGAGAAGGCCTGCTGCAGGTAATCCCAGAGCCCGCCCATGTCGTCGATGAACGGCGCCCAGACCACCGCGACCGCCATGAGGACCAGCGTGGTGATGCGCCCGATATTGCGCTGCTCGCGCGGGCTCTTGTCCTCGACGCCGATGAAATCGTGGCTGATCAGCGTGGAGGAGGAGTTGAGCGTCGAGTCAACGCTCGACATGATCGCGGCGACGAGACCGGCGAGGACGAGACCGGTCAGACCGGCGGGCAGGATAGTGGTCGCGATGGTCGGAAAGACCATGTCCGCGTTCTCGAGATCGGGCACCACAGCCAGCGCCATCGCGCCGGGCAGCACCATGATGAACATCGGGATGATCTTGAGGAACCCGCCGAGGATCGCGCCGCGCTGCGCCTCGCGCAGGTCGCGCGCGCCGAGGACGCGCTGGACGATGTACTGGTTGGTGACCCAGTACCAGAAGCCCAGAAGCGGCACGCCCACGAAGAGACCGGGCCAGGGCAGGGTCTCGTCATCGCGGGGCTGGATCAGCGAGAGATGGTTCTCCTCGGGCACCGCGTCCTTCACCGCCTGCCAGGAAAAGCCCAACTCCGAGAAGAGGAGCCAGGTCATCACCGCGGTGCCGACGATCAGCACCACCGCCTGCAGCACGTCGGTATAGACCACCGCCCTGAGGCCGCCGGACGCGGTGTAGAGACCCGCGAAGATCCCGATCGCGACGCAGGTCTGCCAGACGGGGATGTCCGGGAAGAACGTCTTGACCACGACCCCGCCCGCGTAGAGCCCGCCCGCGGTGTCGACGATGACGGTCAGAAGGATGGTGATCGCCGAGAAATAGAGCCGCGCGCGCCGGTCGTAGCGGCGCTCCAGCCATTCCGGGATCGTCGTCACCTTCGAGCGGAAGAAGAGCGGCGCGAAGATGAAGGCGAGGATCAGGAGCGGCAGGCCCGACATCCATTCATAGGCCGAGGTCGCGATACCCGTCGAATAGGCCGCGCCGGTCAGACCGATCAGGGTGGTGGACGAGATGTTCGAGGCGAAAAGCGAGAAGCCGACGATGCCCCAGGTCAGGGTGCGACCGGCCAGAAACAGGTCCTCGCCGCTCTCGGTTTTGCGCGACACCCAGACGCCGATGGCGATGACGACCAGGAAATAGGCGACCAGAACCCCGATATCGAGACCGGTGATGGCACCGGCCACCGCTTGCGAAGATTGTTCCTCCATGCTCAAAGCCCTCCCGTAGCGTGCACTCCAGGAAAAACCGGGCGCGTCCGGCTCGGTTCCCGCATTGGTAGAAAAAGGTGATCCAGATGGCCACATTTACCGCTCTGACGACCCTCGACGGGCGCGAGGCAGCCGAGGCGCTGGGCGCGGCGATGGAAGAGCTCGATCCCGAACCCACGGGCGTCGGCGTCTTCGAAATCGAGGACGGTTCGGGCCGCTGGGAAGTCGGGGGCTATTTCGAGGAAGAGCCCGCCGAGAGCGAACTTGCGCTCCTCGCCGCGGCCTTCGGCGCGCGCCCTTTCGCGATCTCCGAGCTGCCCGAGACCGACTGGGTGGCCAAGGTCCGGCGCGAGCTGGTGCCGGTCGTCGCGGGCCGGTTCTTCGTCTATGGCAGCCATGATGCCGACCAGGTGCCCTCGGACAAGGTGCCGCTTTTGATCGAGGCGGCGATGGCCTTCGGCACCGGGCACCACGGCACCACCAAGGGCTGCCTCCTGGCGCTCGACCGCCTGATCGAGGCCGGCGTGACCTGCCACAACGTCGCCGATATCGGCTGCGGCACCGCGGTTCTCGCGATGGCCGCCGCGCGCATCTGGCCCGAACCGGCGCTGGCCTCCGATATCGACGCGGTCGCGGTCGAGGTGGCCGAGGCCAATCTCCGCGCCAACGGCATGGAGGGGCGGGTGCGCTGTCTCGAGGCCGCGGGCTTCGATCACCCCGAGATCGCCGCGGCGGCGCCCTTCGATCTGGTCTTCGCGAACATCCTCAAGGCGCCCCTGATTGCGCTCGCGCCCGACATGGCCGCGCATCTGGCGCCGGGCGGTCACGCGATCCTGTCGGGGCTCCTGAACGACCAGGCCGACGAGGTGGTGGCGGCTTATGTCGCAGCCGGGATCAATCTGGTCCAGGCGGACCGGATTGGTGACTGGACGACGTTAACCTTGAAGGCAAATTGACCCCAAAGCGCCGGATTTTGAGAAAATTCACGCGTTTTGCCCCATTCTTGCCGCATTTGCGGCGTATCTCGGTCGCATCCGGTGGGGGCAACACTGGGTATGTTGCCATGGAAGCATCTTACAAGTCTTTTCAGCGCCGTCAGAGAAAGATCGAGCGCTCGCATCGCAAGCTGGCCAAGGGCTACACCACGCGGCTGAACCCCGAGACCGGCAATTACGAGCATGCGCCGAACTCCGAGTTCGCGCGCCACATGATCAGCCCGCTGATCGCGCTGACGCTCGGCTTCTTCTGCTTCAAGGCCTTCCTGCTCGTCCGCCTCGGCACCGAGGATTACGCGGGTCATCTGGCCGCTCTCGAGAACGGCAGCCTCTCCGAGCAGATGGGGGCGGTCCTCATGTCGCTCGATCCGCTGACCGTGACACTGGCCGACCTCGCGTCGCGGGTGATCTGACCCGACGCTCATCGCTTTCGTTTTTCGCAAAACCGGCGCCGGAGATCTCTCCGGCGCCGGTTCTTTCGTTCAGCGTGCCGCTTTAGGCGCGGCGCGGTTCGTTCAGCGGGCAGCCTTGCGTGCCGCGCGATCGATATCGCCGCGGGTCAGGCCGATATCGTCGAGCTCGCGATCGCTCAGCGCCGACAGCTGCCGGCGGGTGCGGTGGATCTCGGCGCGCAGGCGCAGTTCGGTCGCGGCGCGGCTCAGGAGTGACGGAACCACGTCGTGATCAAGGCGGGTGGAGGACACGAGGATGCGGCCGATGCCCGAGGCAAGGGCCACGGGTCCGGTCGCGGGATGTGCTGCGGTCATGTAGGTCATTGGAAGAATCCGAAGGAAGGTCGAGGAGGAGGGTGCCTAGAAGGCGTGTTCGAACGCGCAAATATGAGGCGGTTTGAAAACTCACAATCGCGGAGATTGCATAGGCGCCATGCGCCGACATCATGTGTCGCTCCCGGCTCTCAAAGCGTCGAAACGGTTCTTTGCCGGTAGCGGATGTTCGCGTTTCGTGCTAGCGCTGGGCCAAACGCACGGTGAGAGGCGGGCAGTGATCAGGGTTCTGGGCATCGACCCGGGGTTGCGAAACCTCGGATGGGGCGTGATCGACGCCGATGGCGGGCGCCTGCGCCATGTCGCGAACGGCACGCTGCATTCCGAAGCGGGCGATCTGGCGCCGCGTCTCCTGACCCTGCACCGGGCGCTTTGGGACGTGCTCGAGCGCTTCGCGCCGGGCACCGCGGCGGTGGAGCAGACCTTCGTGAACAAGGACGCCGTGGCGACGCTGAAGCTCGGCCAGGCCCGCGCCATCGCGCTCCTGGTCCCCGCGCAGTTCGGGTTGGAGGTGGGCGAATACGCGCCCAACAAGGTCAAGAAGACAGTCGTCGGCGTCGGACATGCCGACAAGCGCCAGATCGAGCACATGGTGAAGATGCAGCTTCCGGGCGTGACGCTGGATTCGCCCGACGCCGCCGACGCGCTGGCCATCGCGATCTGCCACGCGCATCACATCCGCGCACCGCAGGCGAGGATCCGGGCATGATCGGGCGGATTGCCGGACGGATCGAGTATCGCGGCGAGGATCACGTGCTGATCGACGTGCGCGGCGTGGGCTATCTGGTCTATTGCTCCGAGCGGGTGCTGGCGGGGCTCGGCGGCGCGGGCGAGGCGGCGGCGCTCTTCACCGACCTGATCGTGCGCGAGGATCTCCTCCAGCTCTACGGCTTTCCGACGCTGGTCGAAAAGGAATGGTTCCGGCTCCTGATGACGGTCCAGGGCGTCGGCGCCAAGGCGGCGCTCGCGATCCTCGGCACGCTTGGCCCCGACGGCGTCAGCCGCGCCATCGCGCTTGGGGATGCGGGCTCGATCAAGGCCGCCAAGGGCATCGGCCCAAAGACCGCGACCCGCGTGGTGAACGAGTTGAAGGACAAGGCGCCCGCGGTCATGGCGATGGGCACAGGGCCCGCGACCGCCCCCGCACCCGACGACGCCGTGATCGACCAGGGCGACCGCGCGCCCGCCGCACGGCCCGCGCC